>NZ_JBQSWW010000027.1:0-44652 GCF_052377515.1 Arthrobacter sp. AOP36-C1-22
CCTAGCCCTTCTTCTGGTAGGTCCGGGCCACGGTGGCCGCGAAGTCCTGCGATTGGCGCAGCGCGTCCTCGACGCTTTGGCTGCCGGCGATGGAGGCGGAGATCTGCTGCGCCACCCGGGTGCCGAGGTCCTGGAATTCTGGGATCCCCACGAACTGCAGTCCGGTGTAGGGCACCGGATGGATCATGGATTTGTCCTGGGTGGCATTGCCCATGGCCTTCAGCGTCGGTGTCGCGTAGTCCTCGGCGATCGAGGCGTATTCGGGAATCTCGTAGGTGGATTTGCGGCTGCCCGGGGGCAACCGTTCCCAGCCGATGGAGTTGCCGACCAGCTTCAGGTAGTCCTTATTGGTCATCCAGGCGATGAAGTCCCATGCGGCCTGCTTCTTCCGGCTGGTTTGCGGGATGGCCAGCGCCCAGGTGTAGAGCCAGCCGGCCGACTCGGTCTCCTTCACCGGCGCCAGGGCATAGTTGGTCTTTCCGGTGACCTTCGACGAGGACGGGTCCTCGATGGAGGAGACCATCGCCGTGGCGTCGTACCACATGGCCGCGTTGCCCTGGGAGAACCGGGTGATGCAGTCGCCGTACCCCGAGGTCGCCGCCCCGGGTTGGCCGTAGCTGCGGACCAGGTCGACATATCCGGCCACCGCCTCATGGACCTCGGGGCTGTCCAGGGTGGCGTTCCAGTCCTCGTCGAACCAGCGCCCGCCGTAGGTGTTGATGACGGTGTCCAGCGGCGCCATCACTTCGCCCCATCCGGCCAGCCCGCGCAGGCAGATCCCCGAGAAGCCCTTCTGCGGCGCGTGCAGTTCCTTCGCGAATCCGCGGATCTGTTCCCAGGTCGGTTGTTCGGGCATGCTCAGCCCCGCTTTCTCGAAGAGGTCTTCGCGGTAGACCACGAACGAGGACTCCCCGTAGAACGGGACCGAGTACTGGCTTCCCTGATGGGTGAGCGACTCACGGATGGTCGGAATGAAATCCTGGGCGTCGTAGCCCTGGGTCTGTTCCATATAGGGACCCAGATCGGTGATCCACCCGTTCTCGGCCCACATCGGAGTCTCGTAGTTGGAGATCATCACGACGTCGAACTCCCCGCCTTCGGTGGCGACGGAGGCGGTGATCTTCGCGCGGGCCTCGTTTTCCGGAAGCGAAACGAAGCGGACGTCGATGCCCGGATGCTTGGACCGGAAGTCATCCATCAAGGAGATCGCGTCGTTCATCTGCGGGTTGGAGACGATGGCCACGATCAGGCTGGTCTTCCCACCCGCCGTCGCCTGTCCCGAGCAGGCGCTGAGCCCCGCAGCGGCCACGGCACCGATCCCGGCGCCCATGAATCCCCGGCGGCTGAGGGGAAAATCCCGTATCGCCATTATCTGCTCCTCGCTCGAGCGACCGCTTCGCTCATGTGATAACCATCAAGTGCTCATTTGTTATGTGACTCTAGTCATATAAGATCATTTGAGCAAGACATTCAACTCACATGAGTCGGACCCGAGGGAGTGCCGACCTAAACGAAGGAATCCACCCCATGCCCGAACGGCACGAGGAAATGTTGGCGCAGATCGCCAGCGAGTACTACCTCGAAAACACCTCGAAGGTCGAGATCGCCAAAACCCACGGGATCTCCCGCTTCCAGGTCGCCCGCTATCTTGATGAGGCACGCCACGAAGGCATCGTGCAGATCACCATCCGTCGCCCTGCAGCCGTACCCGTCGAAGAAGCGGAACTGGCCCGCGCCCTGGGCATCACGTCGGTGACCATCGCTCCGACCCCGACGGGAGCCCTCGACGAACGCGACCGACTGGCCCGTGCGGCAGCAGCAGTCGTCGCCGGGGTCGTCACCGAGGGGTGCCGACTGGGGGTCTCCTGGTCGCGCACCTTGCAGGCCATGGCCGGCCACCTGCCAACACTGCCCGGTTGTGACGTCGTCCAGCTCGCCGGCTCCATCACGGTCACCGGCGGCAGCGGTTCGGGGGCGCTGATCCATCGGCTCGGGGCAGCAGCCGGTGGCCGGACCTGGCCCCTGCCGGCCCCGCTCATCCTTGAAACGGCCGAGACGGCAGCGAGTCTGCGCCGCCAGCCGGAGATCTCCGACGCCCTGAAGGCGGCAGAGGACCTCGATGTCGCCGTCGTCGCCCTGGGCGATTGGGTCCCCGGGAAGTCAACCGTCTATGAACGCCTCTCCCCCACCCAGCGTCAGGCCGCCACCGCGGCGGGCACCGTCGCCGAATGCTCGGGCCGACTGCTGGCCGCCGACGGTTCAGCGGCCGCGGCAGGGGTCGATGATTGTGTCATCGCCGTCTCGCTGGCCCAGCTGAAAGCCACCCCGCAAGTCGTGATGGTCGCCCCCAGCCCGGACGGTGTCGCGGGGGTCCGCGCTGCGGTGGCCGCCGGAATCGTGAACCATTTGGTCCTCGGCCCATCACTGGCCCACGCCCTGGCCACGGAACTTGACCTGATTGAAGCAACCGCGACGGAGGATCCAGCATGAGCGACGTCGTCGTCGGCATTGATTCCTCGACCCAGTCCTGCAAGGTGCTGGTCCTGGATGCTGCCACCGGGGCCGAATTGCGCTCGGCCAAGGTGGCCCACCCCGATGGGACCAGCATCGATCCGCGGATCTGGGCCGCCGCCCTGCACCGCGCCTGGAAAGAAGCAGACCCGGCGGGGGCGGGTACGGTCATCGGCGTCGGGCTGGCCGCCCAACAACACGGCATGGTCGCCCTGGACGTGGCCGGGGAACCGGTCTTCGATGCGCTGTTGTGGAACGACACCCGCAGCGCTCCCCAGGCCGCGGCCATGGTCTGCGACCACGGGGCCGATTTCTGGGCCCGGGAGGTCGGATCGGTGCCGGTGGCCTCCTTCACCCTGACGAAGCTGGCCTGGCTGGCTCGGAACGAGCCCGAAGCCGCGGCACGGGTGCACCGCGTGGTGCTGCCCCACGATTATCTGAACCACGTGCTCACGGGCAGCTGGTTCACGGATCGCTCCGATACCAGCGGCACCGCCTATTACCACCCTGCTACCGGATACCTCCCCGAACTGCTGACCGAATATTTCGGTCGCACCCCCGAGCTACCCGAGGTGATCGCCCCGGACGCCGTCGGCGGCCAACTCCTGCCCGAGTTCGGGGCCGACGGGGCGGTCGTCTCGGCGGGCGCCGGCGATAATGCCGCAGCCGCCCTGGGCCTGGGGCTGCAATCCAGGGAAATTGCGGTGTCCATCGGCACCTCGGGCACCGTTTTCGCCTCCGTGCCGGATCGCCCCACCGCGGACCCCACGGGGGCGGTGGCCGGATTCGCCGACGCCACCGGCGGCTACCTCCCCTTGCTCGCGGTGATCAATTCGGCCCGGGTGATGGCCACCACCGCCGAACTGCTCGGCGTTGGGCTGGCTGAATTCGACCAGCTCGCCTCCTGTGGGGACCCGTTGGCCGGAGGACTGAACCTCATGCCCTATTTCGATGGCGAACGCACGCCAAACCTTCCGGGAGCCACCGGGAGCCTGACCGGAATGAGCCGGGCCTCGTTGACCCGGGAGAATCTGGCCCGATCCTCCGTCCTGGCCGTGATGAACTCGTTGGCCGATGCCGCCGAAGCCCTCTCCGAGGTGTCCCGACCGGCCCAACGGGCCCTACTGATCGGCGGTGGCGCCCGCTCGGCATCCTTGCGGGCGGTGGCCCCCGAACTGCTGGGAATCGACGTGGACGTCCTGGAAGCCGGCGAATACGTGGCACTCGGGGCCGCCCGCCAGGCGGTGTGGTCAGCGACGGGCGAACTTCCTGCCTTCGAACGCCGGATCGAGACCCGACTCAGCCCCTCCGGAGCCGGCTGGGGCGCGCAATCCCGCAACCTCTACGCCACCGAACGCACCCGCCTCTACGGGGTGTAGGCCCCTCGTCGAGGCAGTAGCAGGGAGTTGGAGTCCTACGTCCAGCCATCCGCGCGCAAGGTGCGCAACAAAGCCAGCGCCCCGCCGTCGTCCAGGATGGCCAGCGCCTCCAGGTAGGGCCGGGTGAACTCCTCCTGGTCGGCCAGATCGCCAAAGAGTTCCCGGTCGCGCAGGAACGCCAACGGGTCCTGATCCTGGGCGGCCGCCGCCGCCAGGACCCGGTCGCGGAGCCGGTCCACGACCTCGATGGGTTGCCCGGCCTCGTCCACGCCGCGGGCGTAGCGGGCCCAGGAGGCGACGATCGCGGCGCTGAGGCGCACCGCACCGCCGTCGGACAGGTTCGCACGGATCACGGGGACCAGCCAGGTGGGGATCCGGTCGGAGGATTCGGCGGCCAGACGGGCCAGGGTGTCCTGGACCTGTTCGTTGGCAAACCGTTCGATGAGTTCGTGCCGGTACGCGTCCAGATCGATCCCCGGCACGGGCTGGAGGGTGGGGGTGGCTTCGCGTTCCATATAGGCGAGGAGGAACTCGACGAGCAGCGGGTCGGAGCAGGCCTCGTGGGCGAAGCGGTAGCCCGCTAGATAACCGAGGTAGGCGATGCCCTGGTGGCTGCAGTTGAGCAGGCGCAGTTTCATCAGCTCATAGGGTTCGACGTCGTCGACCAGCTGGACTCCTACCGACCCCCAGTCGGGGCGCCCGGTGGGGAAACTGTCCTCCAGGACCCATTGAATGAAGTCCTCGCAGACCACCGGCCAGGCGTCTTGAACCCCGTATTCGGCGGCAATGGCAGCCCGGTCGGCCTCGGTGGTGACCGGGGTGATCCGATCGACCATGGAGTTCGGGAAGGGCACCTGCTCGGCCACCCACGCCCCGAGCTCCGGATCCTTCAACCGGGCAAAGGTGGTGAAGACCTTCGCGGCCAGATGCCCGTTGCCTTGGATGTTGTCACAACTCATCACCGTGAACGGTTCGATCCCGGCGGCTCGGCGGCGACGCAGGGCCTCGGTGACGAACCCGAACGTGGTGGTTGGCACGGCCCCCTCGGCCAGATCCGCGGCGACGGCTGGGGTGGTGGCATCAAATTCCCCGGTGGAGGGGTTGTAGTTGTAGCCGCCCTCGGTCACGGTGAGCGACACGATCCGCACCATCGGGTCGGTGAGCTGCTCCAGGACCAGCTCGGGTTCGTCCGGGGCATAAAGGTAACGGGCGATGGAACCGATGACCCGGGCATCACGGGTTCCGTCGGGGGCCTTGGCCACCAAGGTATACAGCCCGTCCTGGTCGGACATGACATCGCGCATGCGCTGGTCGTGGGGCATGAGCCCAACCCCGCAGATGGCCCAGTCCAGGTCCTGACCCGCGTTCATCAGCGCGTCGAGATACATCGCCTGGTGGGCCCGGTGGAATCCTCCGACGCCGAAATGCACGATGCCGATCCGTCGTTGCCCCAACGGATACCCGGGCACGGAGACCGGGTCCTTCAGTACGGGCAGGGCCCCGGCATTCAGACGAGTCATGATGTGCTCCGATCGTGATGTAGCTAACAATCAAGAGCATAACATATGAGCATCTCACCATACTCAAATGAGCATACGAGTGAAGGGTGGCCCACTTGCTAGGGTGGGGCTTCGTGAACAGCTCAGATCCTTCCCGCGGTAATTCGGTGTGGCGCGCCCCCGGAATGCCGGCATTGCTGTCCCTGACGGCCGCCGGATTCGCCGGATTCGCCGCCCTGCTACCCATGGCCCCGCTGTGGGCCGTCCGCGGCGGCGCCGACGAGGCCGGATCCGGCCTGGTCAATGGCGCACTGCTGCTGACCACCGTCCTGACCCAGGGGTTCGTCCCCCGGCTGCTCCAGCGTCTGGGCACTGGTCGCGTTCTGGCTGCCGGCCTGCTGCTGCTCGGCGGACCGTCCCTGCTCATGCTCCTCTCCGACCAGCTCGGCTGGATCCTGGCCCTGTCACTGATCCGTGGGGTGGGGTTCGGGATCCTGACGGTCACCGGTTCCGCGGCGGTGGCCCACCTGGTGGCACCGGCGAGGCATGGTGCCGCCATCGGCGCCTACGGCGCGGCGATCGCAGTACCCCAACTGCTCCTGCTGCCTGCAGGACCCTGGTTGGCCGACACGATCGGCTTCTGGACGGTCTTCGCCCTGGGGACCCTGCCGCTGCTGGGCATCGTGGCGGCCCCGCGACTGGCGCTGGCCCTACGTGAACGCGAAGCCGAGCAATCCCGTCGCCGCCCGGCCCCGGCGACCCCGGCCGAGGAGAACACGACGACCGGGAAGCGACGGGCCCCCCGGCTTCCGGGCGGACTGCTCCGTCCCATGCTCCTGCTGCTGGCCGTCACCCTCGCCGGTGGGGCACTGATCACCTTCGTCCCGCAGATGAGCTCCTCGCCCGCCGCGACGACCGGGGGACTGGCCCTGCTCACCGCGACCGCGGCCCTCAGCCGGTGGCGTCTGGGCGCCTGGGCCGACCGGCACGGGACGAAGGCCTTCCTGTGGCCGCTGGTCCTGCTCACCGCCATCGGGCTCGTGCTTGCAGCCTGGGCCGTGAAGGATCCCGACGCGACCCGCGTCCCCCTGCTGCTGGTGGCCATGACGATCATCGGCATCACCTACGGAGGCCTGCAGAACCTCACGTTGCTGCTCTCCCTCTCGGCGGTGAGGCCCTCCCAGTACGGGACGGCGAGCGCCGTCTGGAACATGGGCTTTGATGCCGGAACCGGTCTGGGATCGGTGCTCGTGGGAGCCCTGGCCGCAGGGCTGTCCTTCCCCATCGCCCTGTTGGTGGCCGCCGGAATCTCGCTGGCCACTCTGCCTCTGGCGCTCATGCGCCAACGGGCGGCTCCTTCGGCCTAGGCTCAGGGGATGAAGAACACCGAGAAGGCGGCCGCAGAAGCCCGCAAGGCAGCTCGCAGCGAGTGGTTCGAACGCGCGGCCCGACTCGGCTACGTGGCCAACGGGGTGCTGCACGGCATGCTGGGCCTCCTGGCGTTGAACGTGGCCTTGGCGCGTGGCGGGGACGCCGACCAGTCGGGCGCCATGAGGGCACTCTCCGCGCAACCCGGGGGCGGGATCCTGATCTGGCTCTGCTTCCTGGGCTGCCTCCTGCTGGCAATCTGGAGCCTGACCCAGGCCGTCGTTCCCAGCCACAAGGGTGCCGGCTTCATCGTTAAACAGGCGGGCACCGGCGTCGTCTTCGCGGCCATCGGCACCACGTTCGGCAGCTACGCCCTCGGCGCCGGAAAGGACTCCTCCCAACAGAGCACGTCCATTTCGGCCACCCTGATGTCCTCACCCGCCGGAAGCGTCGCCCTGATCATCGCCGGTCTGGTCGTCATCGGCGTCGGGATCTACTTCATCTACTCCGGCGTGGCCAGAAAGTTCACCAAGAGCCTGCGCCGGCCCTCCAGCCCCACGGTGCAGCGCACCCTGATGATCCTGGGCACCGCGGGTTACGTGGCCAAGGGGCTGACTCTGGCCGCGCTGGGACTGCTGATCGTCGTCTCCACGGCACAACACGACCCCGAGGACTCCACCGGACTGGACGGGGCCCTGAAGGCAGTGCGCGATCAGCCGTTCGGGTCCTTCGCCCTCATCGCGATCGCCGTCGGCCTGCTGGCCTACGCCCTCTTCTTGTTCATGCGCTCGCGCTATGACGAGATGAAACAGGGTGCCGGGCTCTAGGAGCGCATCAGGTTGCGCCGCTCGATCGCCGGGCAGGCATCCATGACCACATCCAGCCCGGCAGCCGTGGCGCGGGCCGCAGCGGCCTCATCGACGACCCCGACCTGCAGCCATACGGCCTTCGCGCCGATCTCGATGGCCTGGTCCACGACCGCTCCGACCCGCTGCGAGTTCACGAAGCAGTCCACGACGTCGATGGTCCCGGGGATCTCGTCGAGCCGGGTGTAGCCCCGCTCCCCGTGGACGGTGTCCCCCTTCAGCGAGACCGGGACGATGTCCATGCCCAGGTCATCACGCACGATCCGCGCCACCCCGACGGCGGCTCGCATCGGATTATTGGACAGACCGACGATGGCCCAACGGGCCGGGGTGGTGAGCAGACGCCGGATGGTGTCCGGATCGTTGATGTGGTGCTGGCGCAGCTGTGGACCGTCGGTCCCGCCATCACCGAGTACCGGCTCGCGCAGCACCGGTTCGGAAAGCACCGGATCGGACACGTTCAGGACCGGCTCAGTGGTGCGCAGCTGCGGATCGGTGGTGCCCAACGGTGGTCCTTCGACCTCGGGAACCTCCGGTTCAACGACGGCTCCGCGACGGCCGGTCCCCGCAAGGTCGAGACCTGGCGGTGCCGATTCCCCGGGGGTGGACGGCGGACGGACCGGTGCCGCGGGGATGTCGACATCGGCAATATCGGCCTCCGGGATATCGGCTGCGGGGATCTCCAGATCGGGGATCCCTGCCAGCTCGGCATCGGACGGTTGGTTCTGCGGTGCTGGTTCCGTCATGGCCACCACCCTACAAGGCCCGTCGACGCCCGTCAGCCCACCGGGGTTGCCTGCTGCGTGGCCGCTGCCGAGCAACCGGAGAAAGCTCCCCGGTAGACGGCGGCCGGGTGGTTGTCTTCCAGAGTGGCGCCCCGGCCGAAGACCTTTTCCCGCAGGGTGCCGGGCGCGTACTCGCTTTGGGCCAGACCGCGGGCCCGCAACTCCGGCAGGACCCCCTCGATGAAGTCGGTATAGGAGCCGGGAAGTATCTGGTTGACGATGTTGATCCCGTCGATCCCGGCGTCCTGCCAGCGCTCGAGTTCGTCGACGATTTGTTCGGGGGTCCCCGAGATCTGTTGTGCTTTCGCCCGCGAGCGGGCCAGATCCCCCACGGTCGGCTTTCCGCCGGGCACCGAGGCGATGACCGCTTCGAGGATTCCGCGGGCCCCTTCGGTTTCGATATCGCCCAGCGGGGTGTCCAGGTCCAGGCCCCCCAGGTCCACGCCGATGCCCCCGCCGATATGGGCGATCAGGGCGTGGGGGTCCAGGTAGTCGTCGTACTCCGCCTCCTTGCGCCGGACCTCGGCCTCGGTGCTGCCCACCACGAAGGACAGTCCTGCGAAGATCTTCGCGTCCCCCGGTGACCTGCCCGCTTCGGCCTCCAGCGCCCGGATGGCCGTGGCTTGTTTGCGCACGTAGTCGGTGGTCGGGGCGAACAGGAACGTGGCCTCGGCATGGGTGGCAGCGAAGGCCTTGCCTCGCGGTGAGCTGCCGGCCTGGAAGAGGAACGGGGTGCGCTGCGGGCTCGGCGAGGACAAATGCGGGCCTTCGATCGAATAGCGCGGGCCCTGGTGGTGGATCTTATTCACCCGGGCCGGATCGGCATAGCGACCGGTCTGCTTATCGGCCAGCACAGCCCCATCCGCCCAGGAGCCTTCCCACAACTTATAGACCGCCGCCACGTACTCCTCGGCCCAGTCATAGCGGTCCGCGTGGGCGGCCAGGCCCGTCGCCCCGAAGTTGCGGTGGGAGTTCTCCAACACGCTGGTCACGATGTTCCAGGCCACCCGGCCACCCGAAAGGTGGTCCAGGGTGGAGAACTGGCGGGCCATCTGGAACGGGTCGGACTGCACCACCGAGCTGGTCAGCGCCAAGCCGATCTGAGAGGTCGTCGCGGCCAGCGCGGAGGCCAGCACCAGAGGGTCATTGGAGGGAACCTGGAGACCCTTCTCCACCAGGGAGGCCCACCCGCCCTCATGGTTGCCGTAGAGGCCCGCCACGTCGGCGAAGAACAGGGCATCGAATTTTGCGTCCTCGAGTTGGCGGGCCAGATCCACCCAGAGTCCGAGTTCGTTATAGCGGTGCTGTTGCGCCTCGGGGTGGCGCCACTGGCCTCCCAGGATATGGCTGGGGGTGTTCATCAAAAAGGCGCTCAGCAGCAGGCGCGGGCGTTGGTTGGTGCTCATGCTCGGGTGGTGTCCTTCGGAGTCGTGGTGGCTTCGCCGATGCTGTTCAGGCCGATGGGGATGGTGGCGTTGATATGGAAGTCACCGACGGAGCGGGCCTTGAAGGCCGCCGGGTTGTGGGTGGCCACGGTGCGGGCGTTGCGCCAGTGCCGGTCCAAGGATTTTCCGCGGCTGGTGGCGGAGGCCCCGGTCACGTCGAAAAGGGCCCCTGCGGCATCGAGGACCAGCGGCGGGACAGTCACCTGGGCTTTCTGCACGGCGATTTCCGCGCGCAGGAACGCCGCTTCCGTGTCCAGGGCCACAGCCGGATCGACGGCGGCGTCCAGGTCGCGGGCCGCTGCAGCAACCACTGCTTCGGCGGCATAGACCCGTGCGGCGAGGGTGCCGACGTGTTCCTGGATCTGTGCGTCATCGCGGAAGAGTCCGCCGGAGCCGGTATTGAACGTGCGGGTGCGGGCGGCGACGAGTTCGGAGGCGTCGCACAGGGCGGCCCGGCCGATCCCGGCCAGCACGGCCAGCAGGACCAGTTGGAAGAACGCCGGTTCCAGCGTGCTGGTGACCTTGCGGGAAATGATGTTTGCAGACTCGACGGCCACGTTGTCGAAGATCGCGGTTCCGGTGCCGGTCAACGGTTGGCCGAAGCCGTCCCAGTCATCGTGGATGGTCACCCCGTCGGCCCCGACCGGAACGACGGCGTACTGCCGGCCTTCGACACCTTCGGTGCTGGCCATCACGACCACCCAGTCGGCGAAGATGCTGCCGGTGGTGTAGTACTTCGCACCGTTGAGGACCCATCCGCCGTCGTGCTCGCTCAGTTTCGTTGCCGTGGTGCCCAGGGCGTTGCCACCGCGTTCGGTGGCCGCATTGCCGAAGATCTGCCCGGCCAGCACCCGCGGGAACCAGGTGTTGCGGAAGTCCCGCGGCTGCAAGGCGATGGTTTCGACGAAGGAAAAATGTGATCGCAGCAGATGGGCCACGTTGGAATCGGCGGCAGCCAATTCCACCAGCAGCCGGAACAGGTGTTCATGGTTCACCGGGTTCCCGCCGTATTCGGCCGGCACCCGCAAGGTGGTGAAACCGGCCTCCTGGAGGCACCCGACTTGTTCGAAGGGAAGCACATGGTCCTGTTCGCGGGCGACGGCGTCGACGGCGATGGCGTCGAAGACGGGGCGGAAGCGTGCGGCCAGGGCAAGATAGCGGGCTTCGGAGCCCTCCGGCACGGGGGTGTCGAAGGCCGGTGGGGTGGTGGTGGTTTCACTCATGGTCGTTCCTAACTGACGAGGGTATGTTCGGGCTCGGAGACGGGGCAGGCGTCTTGGCGTGCGTCCAGATCCCGCGCACTGGTTTCGGGGGAAAGCAGGGTGGTGACGACGGTGAGCGCGCCGACCGCAACGAAGTAGGCGATGACCCAGATCGGGCTGCCGCCGCCGGCGGCCAGCAGCGCGGTGGCCACCAGCGGGGCCAGGCCACCGCCCAGGACTGAACCGATCTGATAGCCGATGGACACCCCGGAAAAGCGGACCCGGGTGTCGAAGAGCTCGGAGAAGAACGCCGCCTGCGGCCCATACATCGCGTCGTGGCCGATGTTCATGCCCAGCACGACGGTCAGCACGATCAGCACGAAGCTGCCGGTATCGAGCAGCGGGAAGGCGATCAGGGCAACCAGGATGCTGAATATCCCGCCGAAGAGGTAGGTGCGCCGGCGCCCGATCCTGTCCGATACCCAGCCCCAGAACGGGACGGTGACCAGTCCGAGGGCGGAGGCGATGAGAATGGCCTGCAACCCGGTTTCGCGGCTGATTCCGCCCTGGGCCAGGTAGGTCAGGATGAAGACCGTGTAGACGTAGTAGAACGCGTTCTGGGCGATGCGCAGCCCGGTGGTCAGGGCGACTTGGCGGGGATGGGTGCGCAGCGATTCCAGCACCGGGCGGCGGGAGACCTGCTGCGTTTGAACCACCTGTTTGAAGGAGGCGCTGTCCTCGATCCTCAGCCGCACCACCAGACCGACGACGACCAGCAGGATGCTCGCCAGGAACGGCAGCCGCCATCCCCAGGCCAGATAGGCGGCATCCGGCAGGGCTGATTCCAGTCCCAACAGCACCGCCGTGGCCAACAGCATGCCCGCGCTCGGGCCGATTTGGGTGGCGCTGCTGGTCAGTCCGCGGCGTCCGGGGGCGGCGTGTTCGACGGTCATCAGGGCGGCTCCCGCCCATTCGGCACCGTAGCCGATGCCCTGGGCCACGCGCAGGATCAGCAGTAGCGCCGGGGCAATCCATCCGGCAGTGTCGTGGGTGGGCAGCAAACCGATCGCCGTGGTGGCGATACCGGTCAGCAGCAGGGAGGCAACCAGCACGGTCTTGCGTCCGATCCGATCCCCGTAGTGCCCTCCAAGAAGCCCACCAATGGGGCGGGCGATGAACCCGACGGCATAGGTGGCGAAGGCCGCCATGGTCCCGACCAACGGGTCGGCCGGTGCGAAGAACAGCGGGCCGAAGACAGTCGCCGCGGCGAGCCCGTAGAGCACGAAGTCGTAGCCCTCGATCGTGGTGCCGATGAAGCTGGCGACGGCGACGCGTGAACGCATCCTGCGGGTTGGCGGGGTGGGCGTGGTGGTGGTCATGGTGGTTCCTTTCCATCGGTCCCGGCGGAAGCACCTGCCCGAAACGGGTGGTTGCTGCGGAGTCAACGAGCCAGGTCTCTCGTCCGCTCTGGATGGTGGTTCTCGTAGGTGCTGCTAGCTGGTGGCCAGTTGTGCTCCCGCGAGCCGGTAGTCGGCGGCCCGGTGGCTGTCCTTGACCCGGTCCCCGGCGCCGAAGAGCTTCTGGCGCAGGGTCCCCGGCGCGTATTCGGTGGGGTAGGCACCCAGGGCCTGCAGTTCGGGGATGACGAATTCGACGACGTCCTCGAACGTGCCCGGGGTGATGGCGTAGGCGATGTTGAAGCCGTCCACGTCGGTGTCCTCGACCCATTCGACGAGCTTCGCGGCGACCTGGGCCCCGTCACCGACGGTGACCGGGCCGAAACCGCCGACGCCGATCCATTCGGCCAACTGGCGGATGGTCCACGGTTTGCCGTCATCCCCGGAGGCCTTCTTGAACGTCTCCACCGAGGACTGGATGGCATTGGACTTCACGTCCTCACCGATCACGTCGTCAAGGTCGTACTGTGACATGTCGATTCCGGTCCAGCCCGAGAGCAGGGCCAGCGACCCGTTGATGTCGGCGTAGGAGGCATAGTCGGCGTATTTGTTCTGCGCCTCCTCGTCTGTGGCAGCGGTGATGATCGTCTGCATCGTGTAGATCTTCACGTCGTAGCGGTCGCGGCCGGCGGCCTCGACATTGTCCCGGATCCTCCGCACGGTGTCGGTGAGGATTTCTTTGGTCGGACTATTCACGAAGACGGATTCGGCGTTCGCCCCCGCGAATTCCAGGCCGCGCGGGGAGGCACCGGCCTGGTAGATGACCGGGGTGCGCTGCACCGAGGGTTCGGTGATGGCAATGCCCGGGACCTTGAAGTACTTGCCCTCGTGGCCGATCTCGTGGACCTTCGACGGGTCGGTGTAGACCCCCGATTCCCGGTCGCGGAGAACGGCGTCGTCCTCCCAGGAACCCTCGAGCAGCTTATAGACCACTTCGAGGTACTCATCGGCGTGGTCGTAGCGTTCGTCGTGTTCCATCTGGTCTTCCTGGCCCATGTTCCTGGCTGCCGAGGGCAGGTATCCGGTCACCACGTTCCAGCCGAGGCGGCCGTTGGTCAGGTGGTCCAGGGTCGCCAGTCGGCGGGCGAACGGGTAGGGGTGTTCGTAGGCGGTTCCGGCGGTGACCCCGAAGCCGAGGTTCTCGGTGACGGAAGCCATCGCGGAGACCAGCAGGAACGGGTCGTTGACCGGGACCTGGGCGCCGGCGGAGAGCGGGGTGGAGTTGGTGGATCCGTAGACGTCGTAGGTGCCCAAGACGTCCGCGATGAAGATCCCGTCGAACAGCCCCTTCTCCAGCGTCTTGGCCAGTTCGGTCCAGTAGCCCAGTTCCTTATAGCGCCACGCCTGGTCCTGCGGATGACGCCACAGCCCCGGCGATTGGTGGACCACGCAGTTCATGTCGAAGGCGTTCAGGCGGATCCGGCGGCGTGCTGGTGTGGTGCTCATTTTTCTCCTTCAGGGGTCTTGAGGTCGCCGACGGCGCCGAGTTTGCGCGGCGTCGCGGCGTTGACCTCGTAGTCGCCGACGATGCGGGACTTGTACATGGCGGGGTTGTGGGTGGCTATGGTGCGCGCGTTGCGCCAGTGGCGGTCCAGATTGCAGGCGGTGGAGGTCGCCGAGGCGCCGAGGCCGTCGAAGAGCTTACTGGTCGCCTCGAGCACGAGTGGTTGGATGCTCGTCTGGGCCCGGTTGGCGGCCAGCTCACTGACCGCGTACTGCTCCGCGGGGCTCAGCCCCGGTTGGCCGATCACCGATTCGAGTTCGGCGATGGCGGCCAACAGGATCGCGTCCACGGCACAGGCGGTCGCCGAGATCTCTCCGATGACCTGCAGGACCTGGGGTTCATGCCGGGAGGGGACGCCGGTTCCGGTGGTGAAGGCGCGTTCACGCAGTTGGGTGTGGGCGCGGGCGTCGGCGAGGACCGCCCGGGCGATACCGGCCTGGACGGCGAGCAGTACCAACTGGAAGATGGCCGATTCCGGGTGGACGTCCAGCACCTCGGGGTCCAGGAGCGTATCCACGGGAACCCGGGCGAATCCGGTGGTCCCGGTGCCGGTGAGCTGTTGGCCGAATCCGTCCCAATCGTCGTGGATGACCACCCCCGAATGCTGGGTGGACACCACCGCGACGTGGCGTCCTTCAACCGCTGGCGCCATGGCGGTGACCGCCACCCAGTCGGCGAAGATCGTCCCGGTGCAGTAGTACTTCTGCCCCGTGAGCATCCAGCCGGCCTCGGACTGTTCGACGGCGGTGTTCAGGTGGCCCAGGTCGTTGCCGCCGCGCTCGGTGTAGGCGTTGCCGACGATCTGCCCGGCGACGAAGCGGGCGAACCAGCGCGCCTTGACCGCCTCGTCGTGGAGCAGCAGCACCGATTCGACGAAGCCGATATGGGCCCGCAGCAATTGGGCGATCTGCGAGTCGGCCTCCCCCAGCTCGATGAGCAGGCGGAAGGAATCAACCAGCGAGGCGCCGAAGCCGCCGACCTCCCGGGGGACCCGCAGGGCACCGAAGCGGGCCTGGTTGAGCCAGCCGACCTGTTCAAAGGGCAGGATCCGCCGGGCATCTCGGTCGGCGGCGCCATCGGCGATGCTGGCGAACACGGGTCTGAAGACCGCCGCGAGTTCGTCGTAGTGTCCGTCGGCGGGCACGCCGGGGGTCAGTTTGATCAGGTGTCGCGGGGTCGCTTCGTCGATCGGCAGGGCAGCCACAGAACATCACTCCATCGGTTCCGGCGTGAGCACCTTCCTCCCGACGGATCGGGAAGGGGTTGCTGCGGCGTCATCGAGCCAGATCTCTCGGCCGCTCTGGATGGTTGTTGTCTCCATTGGGCCACATCATGGGCCCTCAGCGCCACCGTTGGAGTCAACGGAAACCACTTTTCCGGGGTGTTTCAGCCCAGGTTCCGAGCCCCAGGCAATCCAAGCAACATCGAATATTTCCGTTATTTGCACGGGTTCTGGACACGAAAGTTCAATCCGGGCACCTCGCAGGAAACATCAATGAAATATTTCGCAACGCGTCGTGTGAAGTTGCTTCTTCTGGTGCCGGTGGCCTTTAGTGGAAAGGTACCCATCCCGAGCGGCCGAGAGATCTGGCTCCGTGACGCCGCAGCAACCACGCCGAACAAGGCCCCGCCACCCCGCGGAACCCGTCACCGGCGAAGGTGCTTCCGCCAGGAACGATGGAGCTGAGTTCATGAGCATTGCCCCGACCCGTACGACCGACGCACAGCAGACCCGCCTCGGGGGCTCCGTCTCCCCGAAAGCCCACGACAAACGCATTCGTTCCCAAGGGACGTGGCAGGGATCCATGCGGACGAAGATCCGGATCCGGGCCTTCGGCTTCGAAGTGGACGAGCCCGAACCCGTTGGCGGGACCGATACCGCCCCCACTCCCATGGAATACATGGTCGGCGCAGTCAACGCATGCCTGGGCGTGGTGGTCGAACAGATCGCCGAGGAACTGCAGATCGGTCTCGAAGCCATCGAGACCTATTGCCTGGCTACCCAGGACACGCGCGGATTCGCCGGTACCGCCGATGTCCAGCCCTTTTTTCATTCCTGCCGGATCGCCGTCCACGTCCAGACCGGAGAACAAGATGCCAGCCGGTTGGACCAGCTGACGACGTCCGTGGAATCACGTTGTCCGGCGCTGACCCTGATCCGCGCCGCCGGCGTTGTCGTGGATCTCCGCTGGCATTTCGCGGAGTTGATCGATGTCGACGCTCCTGAAAGGGAATGCAACAACGCGGATGCCCTCTCTCGCGGTCTCGACTCGCGGTCCCGAAAGGTGGAGCAGTGACATCGGCGGGCGCATGGACCATCGGCTTAGCCGTGGGCTATACGGCTCTTTTGCTCTTTGGCGGCCGCTGGTCCCGCGTGCGCGCAGGGCGTCCCGGCGGACAGGGCTTCTTCGATGGCGGCCGTTCCTTCAGCCCTTGGACCGTCGCCTTCTGCATCACGGGGATCTTCTCGGGCTCTTCATATATTTCCATCATGGAACTCAGCTATCGGACCGGGATTTCCGCTGCCTGGTACGGAGTGGCCGAAACGGTGCAAATTCTGCTGATCGCCTTGTTGCTGGTGAAACCGCTGCGGGAGAAGCTCGTCGTGACGGTCACCGGCATCATCGGTGATCGGTTCGGTCGGGCGGCTAAAGCCATCGCGGGCGTCATTACGGCGGTCACTTTCCCCATGTGGTCGGTGGCCACAACGATCGCCTTCGCCTCGGCTTTGACGGCGTTCACCGATTTGCCGCTGCAATGGACGGTCACTGCGACCGCGCTGCTTCTGTTGGTTTTTCTCTGGTCGGGCGGCATGAGGTCCGTGGCATTCAATCAGACGTTGAACTGCCTGGTCTTCGTCGTCATGCTCGTCATCGCGGGCTTCGTAGTGTTGTCGAATCCCGGCCCCGGCGGTTGGCAGGAATTGGCAGCCACCCGTCCGGCGATGGTCGACCCCGGAAATGCCGGGCTGTCCCTCATCGTCGCCTGGTTTGGGACATTCATCGTCAATGTGCCGCTGGCGCAGGCTGCCTTCCAAATGACCATGTCCTGCCGCTCTCCGCGTGACGGCCAGAAGGGCCTGTATGCGGCAGCCCTCTTCGGGATCCCCTTCATCGTCCTCGGTGCCCTGGTGGGGACCTCCGCAGCCATTGCGGTTCCCGACCAGGAACTTGGCCTCGTGGCTGTCCCCTATTACATCAGCGAGACCCTGCCGGCGCCGCTGGTCGGCCTCTTCTTCCTTGGCGTCTGGGCCTGCGCCATGGGCTGGGCGGGGCCATGCCAGTTTTCCGGAGCCACGTCCCTGGGCCGTGATGTCGGCAGCGCATTACGCCCCAAGGCCACCGAACAAGATCTGGTTCGCTACACCCGGTACTCCTTGGTTGCCCTGACGGCCTTGATGATCCTTTACGGGATCCTTCGCACCGAGCAGGCTGCCTGGTGGAACGTCCTTGCCTGGACCTTGCGCAACGGGGCCACGTTGGCGCCGGTTCTCGCGGTCTTCCTTTGGCCGTTGGCCAGCCGTCGGGCAGTACATGCAGCCATGCTTTCCGGGTTCCTTGCCGGCATTGCCTGGAACCAGCTCTCGGGCTGGTCCGCCACAACGTTCTTCGCAGGAATCCATCCCGTGTGGGCTGGAATGGGCATCAACCTTGCAGTCATGGTCGTGGTCACGCTGGTGACCGTGCCCTGGGAATCCACCCCGGATCGAAAACGACGAACGGCCGGCATCCGCTACACCGCGGGTGGAACGTTGGTCGCTGCAGCACTGCTGACGTTCGGAGAATGGCTGGGACATTTCGGGCTTCTGGGGCTGGGACTCTTCACCGCCGTGACCCTCTACTCACTGGCGATCTTCAATCTCACCGTAGGAACCACCCGCCGGCAGCACCTGCCCACCACGGAAGAAACCATCCCGGTTTCCGCCTAGGACCCCACCGGTCATCTCCCGGGGGCCGCTACCCACCGCGGGGAAGCCTTACATGGCCCCGCGTCATACTGCCCACCCGATTGGAGCACCCATGACCAACGTACCGACAATGGACTCCCCCACTGCCGACGCCCAGCTCGATGTCCTGAACGCCGAAGCCGCACGCCTGGACTTCTGGGCCGAGGCCGCGGCACGCCTGGACTGGACCGAACCCTGGCATACGATCCACAGCACTACCGCCGTGGACCCGGTGGCCCGCCGGGGCCCCGAACTACGCTGGTTCGAGGGCGGGAAACTCAATGCGGCGGTGAACTGTGCCGACCGGCATGTCGCCTCCGGCCAGGGGGAGAAGGTCGCCCTGCATTTCGAGGGCGAACCCGGGGACCGGCGCAGTGTCACCTACGCCGAGCTGACCGGCATGGTCAGCCAGGCGGCCCACGCCTTGACCTCCCTGGGCATCGGCGTCGGGGACCGCGTGGTCATCTACCTGCCGGTGCTGGTGGAGACCATTGTCATCACCCTGGCCTGCGCCCGGATTGGTGCGGTGCATTCGCTGGTCTTCGGCGGCTTCTCGGCCGAGGCCCTGCGATTCCGGGTCGAGGACACCGGGGCGAAGCTCCTGGTCACCACCGACGGCCAGTTCCGCCGCGGAACCGCGGTGCCGGTCAAGGCCCACGCCGACGCCGCGGTGGCCGGGGACAACGCCATCGAACACGTATTGGTCATCCGTCGCACCGGCAGCGGGATCGCGTGGACCGAAGGCCGGGACCTGTGGTGGCACGAGGTGGTCGAGAAGCAGCCGCGCACCCACGCCGCCGAGGCCTTCGACGCCGAAACCCCGCTGTTCATCATGTACACCTCGGGGACCACCGGGAAGCCCAAGGGTCTGGTGCACACCACCGGCGGCTACCTCACCCAAGCCTCCTGGAGCCACGAGTTCCTCTTCAGCCATCCGGACCCCGGCCAGCGGGACCTGGACGTGCACTGGTGCACCGCCGACCTGGCCTGGGTCACCGCCCACACCTACGAGATCTACGGACCACTGTCCAACGGTGTCACCCAGGTCCTCTACGAAGGCGTCCCCAACGCCCCGCATCCGGGACGGCACTTCGAGATCATCGAACGTTATTCGGTGACCAGCTACTACACGGCCCCGACCCTGGTGCGCTCGCTCATGGGCTGGTTCCCGGACGGTATCCCCGCCGATCACGACCTCTCCTCCATCCGGATGGCCGGCACCGTCGGGGAGGCCGTGAACCCCGAGGCCTGGCGTTGGCTGCGCACCCAAGTCGGCCGCGATTCCGTGGTTCCCGGTGAGCCCAATGCAGGCATCCCGATGGTCGACACCTGGTGGCAATCCGAAACCGGCGCCACGGTCCTCTCCCCCCGCCCCACCGACATAAGCTTCAAGCCCGGCTGCGGCACCCGCGCACTTCCCGGGGTGGCCACGGACATCGTGGACGAGGACGGCGCCCGGGTCCCGGCGAACGTGCAAGGGAACATCGTGCTCACCGCCACCGGCCCGGCCATGGCGCGTACCGTGTGGGGCGATCCGGAACGCTACTTCACCAGCTATTGGCAGAAGTACGCCGCGCAGGGCTGGTTCCTTGCCGGAGACGGCGCGAAGTACGACGACGACGGCGACATCTGGATCCTGGGGCGCACCGATGATGCGGTGAACATCTCGGGTCATCTGCTCTCGACCATCGAGATCGAATCAGCTCTGGTCTCCCATGCGGGGGTCGTCGAGGCGGGGGTCTGCCCCTCCGTCGATGCCACGACCGGCCATGCGGCAACGGCGTTCGTCGTGCCCCGCGACAAGGCGCTCCTCGGGGGCGGCACCAGTTCCGGGTCGACGCCCTCGCAACTGGCCGCCGCCGCCGATCTGCGCGCTCACGTGGCAACCCAGATCGGCCCGATCGCCAAACCGCGCGACATCGTTTTCGTCCCCGATGTCCCCAAGACACGGTCCGGGAAGATCATGCGCCGGCTATTGACCCAACTGTTCGAAGGATCCGCGTTGGGCGATACGACGAGCCTGCAGAATGAAGAGTGCCTGCCCGCCCTGCAGCGAATTTGTACCGCTGGCTGATCATTCGGTGTCCGACACCGACACCTTCCGCTGGTAGCCGCGCTGGGTCAGGTGGTCACTGACGTCCTCTTCGGTCCAGCAATCGATGTTCTTGATTTCCGGCATGTCGGTGGCCAGGAAGACCGGGTCCAGGCCCTGGGCCCGTTGGGCGTTGTAGTGGCGCAGGAGCTTGAGTGCGGTGGGTGCCAGGATGGTGATCACCACCAGGTTGATCATGGCAATGAAGACCATCGTGACCCCGGCCAGCGACCAGGCCAGGTCAACGGAGATCACGGACCCGAGGAAGACGACGGCGGTGACGGCGAGCGCGAAGAGGGTCCGCACCCGCTTGTTCCGGGTGATGAAGTTGACGTTGGCTTCCCCGTAGGAGAAGTTGCCCAGCACCGAGGTGAAGGCCAGCAGGAACATGATCACCGCCAGGGCGATCGCCGCCCACGCCCCCAGGTTGCCGACCAGGGATTCCTGCACCATCACCAGGCCTTCGCCGCCTTGTCCGAGGTCCGGGAAGGCGATGAGGACGATGAACGCGGTGATCGAGCAGATCAGCAGCGTATCGAAGTAGACGCCCAGCGTCTGGGTCAGTCCCTGCTTGACCGGGTGGCTGACCGAGGCGGTGGCGGCGACGTTGGGGACCGAGCCCATGCCGGCTTCGTTGGAGAGCATGCCGCGCTGGACGCCCTGGACGATGGCGACGCCGATGCCGCCGCCGACGGCTGCCTTGACGTTGAAGGCCCCGTCGACGATCTGGCCGATGACGCGTGGGAGCTCTTCGAAGTTCATGAGCACGATCACGAGGCCGAAGCTGACGTAGATCAGTGCCATCAACGGCACCAGGTTCTGCGCCACGAAGGCGACGCGGCGCATCCCGCCCAGGACGATGGCGGCGGTCATGCCGGCCAGCAGCAGCCCCAGGGCCCAGGGTAGCCAGGTCACGGATTCCGGATCGGTGAAGGTGCCGACCGCGCCGGTGACGGCGTCGACGATGGTGTTGGACTGCAGCGAGGTGAAGGCCAGCGCGAAGCAGAAGATGAACAGGGTGGCGAAGAAGACGCCGAAGCCCCGGCTGCCCAGGCCGCGGTGGATGTAGAAGGCCGGACCGCCCTTATAGGTGTCTTCGCCCCGGGTCTTGTAGAGCTGGGCCAGCGTGGATTCGATGAAGCTCGCGGCGCTGGTGAACAGGGCCATGATCCACATCCACATCACCGCACCGGGCCCGCCGATGAACAAGGCACCCGCAACGCCCGAGACGTTGCCGGTCCCGACGCGGGCTGCCGCGGAGACGATGAACGCCTGGAACGCCGACAGGGACTTCGTGTTGCTGTCCTCGTCGCGTTGCGCTTTTTCCGTGATGGATTTGAACATGGCCGGCAGCATGCGGAACTGGACGGCTTTGGTTCGAAGGGTGAAATAGAGCGCCAGGACGACGACGACGGGCATGCCGATGAAGGTCCACAACCAGCCTTCAGAGGTACCGAGCCAGTCATTCAGGTTCGCGAGAGTCATTGAAAAACCGTATCAGAACCTGTGGCATACATCACCGGCCTAGTGGACGGGTGTCGAATTCCGTCGCACCATCGTGTTCTCGAGCTGGCAGGTGTCGGTGAGCACGATCTCCCCGTTCTCCAACCGCGGGTGGACGGCGTCCTGCAGGGCGCTCATGACCAGCCGGATGAGGGTCCCGTGGGCGACGACCACCAGATCAGCGTCCGGATGCTCCCGGACCAGGCCGACCAACGCGGCCAGCCCCCGGTCGACGACCTCGGCTTCGGGTTCGGCACTGAGCAGTAGTTCGTCGATCCGGGGGCGAGGCATCCCGAGCACCGCCCGGCCTTCGCCCTCGCCGTAGTGGCGTTCCTGGAGCCCCACAACGGGTTCCACCGCCTCGAGACCCAGCGCGGTACCGATCAGCGTGGCGGTCTCCACGGCCCGGCCCAACGGCGAGGAGACCAGGGTGCCCCAGTCGCCGTCATGCTCGGCCAATCGCTCCCCGGCGGCGCGGGCCTGGGCCCGGCCGGCCTCGTTCAGGGGGATGTCGGTCTGCCCCTGAAGACGGCCCTCGGCGTTCCATGCGGTTTCCCCGTGGCGCACCAGCGCAATGCGTGTTCCCATGCACCCATCCTATCCGGGGCCCGCAGCGTGCAGTTTGTTCGGACCGGCCACGAAAAAGCGCCACGTGGCGAAACATTCTTTGATGGAACCCGGAGATTTGTCACGATGGGGGATCGGGAACCTCCCGACCCCACCCCGAAGGAGCCACCACGTAGATGTCCGATCACCGGTTTGGATTCCGTACCCGCGCCCTGCACGCCGGAGGCACCCCCGATGCCGAGCACGGGGCCCGTGCGGTCCCGATCTACCAGTCCACCTCGTTCGTGTTCAAGGACACCGACGACGCGGCCAACCTGTTCGCCCTGCAGAAGTACGGGAACATCTACTCCCGGATCGGCAACCCCACCGTCGCGGCCTTCGAGGAACGCGTTGCCTCCCTGGAAGGGGGCATCGGGGCGGTGGCCACCGCCTCGGGCATGGCCGCGGAGTTCATCACCTTCGCCGCACTGACCGGCGCCGGAGACCATATCGTCGCCTCCTCGAAGCTCTACGGGGGCACCATCACCCAGCTGGACGTGACGCTGCGCCGCTTCGGCGTGGACACCACCTTCGTGGACAGCAACGAGGCGGCCGACTTCGCCGCCGCCCTCCGCCCGGAAACCAAGGCCCTCTACACGGAGGTCGTCGCCAATCCGTCGGGGGACATCGCCGACCTCAAGGGCCTGGCGGCCGTCGCCCGCCAGGCGGGCATCCCGCTCGTCGTCGACTCCACCCTCACCCCGCCGTACATCCTGCGCCCCATCGAACACGGTGCGGATATCGTCATCCATTCGGCCACCAAGTTCCTGGGCGGCCACGGCACGACGATGGGCGGGGTCGTCGTCGAATCCGGCCGCTTCAACTGGGGCAACGGGAACTTCCCGACCCTGACCGAACCGGTGCCCTCCTACGGCAACGTGTCCTGGTGGGGGAACTTCGGCGAATACGGGTTCCTGACGAAGCTGCGCTCCGAACAGCTCCGCGATATCGGTCCTGCCCTGTCCGCCCAGTCGGCCTTCCAACTGCTGCAGGGGGTCGAGACGCTCCCGCAACGCATGGACGCCCATCTGGCCAACACCTCGACGATCGCCGCCTGGCTCGAGGCCGACCCCCGCGTCAGCTACGTGAACTTCGCCGGACTACCTTCCCACCCCCAGCACGAACGGGCGCAGGACCTGCTGCCCGATGGGGTCGGCTCGGTCTTCAGTTTCGGGATCTCCGGCGGGCGCGAGGCCGGAGGCCGGTTCATCGAGGCGCTGCAGCTGGCCAGCCATCTGGCCAATATCGGTGACGCCCGCACCCTGGTCCTGCATCCGGGATCGACGACGCATCAGCAGTTGAACCCCGAACAGCTGGCCGCCGCGGGCGTGCCGGAGGACCTGATCCGGCTTTCGGTGGGGCTCGAAGACGTCGAAGACATCATCTGGGATCTGGATCAGGCACTCACCGCCGCCCAGGCCACCTCCGCCGACGCCGCCGGAGCCGATGCGACCCCAGCAGATAGCGCCGAAGAGATCGGAGTCTTCTCGTGAGCACCGAAACCACCGAGCGCGGATGGATCGGCCCCTCGGCCCCCGAACGGTTGAACATCCTGCGCAACACCCGTTCGATCGCGATCGTGGGGGCTTCGAATAAACCCTCCCGGGCCTCCTATTTCGTGGCGACCTACCTGCTCTCCTCCACCAGCTACACGGTCTACTTCGTGAACCCGGTGCTGGACGAGATCCTGGGCCGGCCGGTCTACGCCTCGTTGGCCGAGCTGCCCGAGGTCCCCGATCTGGTCGAGGTGTTCCGCAAGAACGACGACCTGCCCGGCGTCCTGGACGAGGCCCTCGCGGTCGGGGCGAAAACACTGTGGCTACAGCTCGGCGCCTGGCACGAAGACGTCGCGACGAAGGCCGAAGCCGCGGGAATGAACGTGGTGATGGACCGCTGCGTGAAGATCGAACACGCCCGGTTCCACGGCGGCCTGCATCTGGCCGGTTTCAACACCGGCGTCATCTCCTCCAAACGGCAGGTCCTGGCCTAGAAACTACGACGGCGGCCCTCCCGAAGCCCGGGATGGCCGCCGAGGTCGGCCCCCCTCAAGCATTGATGTCGGTGCCGATCCGCCGGTTGGCCAGCACCGGCAGGAACTGGCGGACTTCCTCCACCCGGCGACGGGTGACGTCGACGGTCGCCAGCGCCTCGGTTTCCTCGCCCAGGAAGGCCACCGGGATGCCCAGCGGATCCAGGATCGCCGAGTGGCCCACGGTGTTCGTCGAGCTCGTCCCGGCGGCAGCCACCCAGACCGTGTTCTCCACGGCGCGGGCCTTGAGCAGGGTCTCCCAGTGGTCGATCTTGTGGTCGCCCTTGAACCAGGCGGCGGCCACGAGGACCACGTCCGCGCCGGCGACCGCCAGACGGCGGGCCACCTCGGGGAAACGGATGTCGTAGCAGGTCATGATCCCCACGTTCAGTCCGCCGATCTCGAAGACGGGGACCGCCTCGACGTCGCCGGATTTGATCCGGCTGGACTCCTGGTAGGAGAAGGCGTCGTAGAGGTGGATCTTGCGGTACGTCCCCAGGATGGCACCGCTGGAATCGATGGTCACCAGCGTGTTGTAAGGCTGGGGGTCTGCACTGGGCTCGTATCCCCCGGCGACGATCGCGACCCCGAATTCGGCGGCCAGGAGCGAGAGCTGCTGGACGAAGGTGCTCCAATCCCGCTCCACGGCGGTGCTCAGATCCCCCTCGACCTTGCGGACCGTGAACATCGTTTCCTCGGGGAAAAGCACCAGTTCCGCACCGGAATCCTTGGCGCGGGCGACCAGGCGGCGAACCACCTGCAGGTTCTCTGCCATTTCGCCGCTGGGTGAGAGCTGTCCAACACTGATCTTCATGGTTTCCGCCTTCCGCTGTGCGTGCCTCCAGCCTACCCATGATCGATCAAAAGGTGGATGGATCCAGACGGTGCAGACCGTAACGTTGAGGACGTGAAGAAGCCTCAACCCAATAAGTGGGCCGCCCTGGCCGTTCTGGCCGCCGGCCTATCCATGATCGTGCTCGACGGCACCATCGTCGGCGTCTCCCTGCCGACGATCATCACCGACCTGGGACTCGACCTCGGCGACGCCCAGTGGGTCAACAGCCTCTACTCGGTGGTGCTGGCCGCCCTGCTGCTCAGTGCCGGCCGATTGGGCGACCGGGTCGGACGACGCAAACTCTTCGTCGCCGGCGTCGTGCTGTTCATGGCCGGCAGCCTGTTCTCCGCGATGGCCGACTCCTCTTCCTCCCTCATCCTGGGCCGGGCCATCCAGGGCGTCGGCGGTGCCGCCGTCCTGCCGTCCACCCTGGCCAGCGTCAACGCCAACTTCCAGGGGCGCGACCGTGCTGCCGCCTTCGGTGTCTGGGGCGCCGTGATGTCCGGGATGGCAGCCGTCGGCCCGCTGCTGGGCGGCTGGCTCTCCTCCAGCGTCGACTGGCGGTGGATCTTCCTGGTCAATCTGCCCTTCGGTCTCCTGATCCTCGTGGGCACCGTGCTTTTCGTTCCCGAAACCAGTGACACGCATGCGTCTCCGGGATTCGACGTCGTCGGGCTACTGCTCAGCGCCTCCGCGTTCGGCCTGTTGGTCTTCGCGCTGATCGAGGGCCCCACACTGGGTTGGTGGACCCCCCAGCAGCCCTTGACCATCGGCCCCGTATCCTGGCCCGCAGGCAGTTCTCCGGTCATCCCGCTGGCGGTCACCGGCGTCGTGCTCCTCGCGGCGTTCCTGGGCTGGCAGGGGCACCGCGCCACCGTGGGCAAGGCCGCCCTGCTGGATTTGACGCTCTTCAGGATCAGCACCTTCTCCTGGGGAAACACCGCCGCAGCTGCGGTCGCCGTCGGCGAATTCGGCCTGCTGCTGGTCTTGCCCCTCTTCCTGGTGAACGTGCTGGAGACCGGCACCCTCGGAGCCGGGCTGATCCTGGCAGCCATGGCGTTGGGTGCCTTCGGCTCGGGGGCAGCGGCACGGCATCTGGCCGATCTGATGGGCGCGGCCCGGGTGGTGATCCTCGGTCTGGCGCTGGAGGTCGTCGGGGTACTGGTGCTGGCGATCTTCACCAGCAACAGCCTGCCCATCGCCCTGTTGGTTCCTGTGCTGGTCGTCTACGGTCTGGGGCTGGGCCTGGCCTCGGCACAGCTGACCGGGACCGTCCTGCGGGACATCCCCACCGAAGCCTCGGGCGAGGCCTCGGCCACCCAGTCCACCGTGCGCCAGATCGGCTCCGGGCTCGGCTCGGCCATCGCCGGAACCATCCTGGCCGTCGCCACGGCGGCCAGCGCCATGGGCCTGCTACGCGATGCCGGCGCCGACGAGGCCACCGCCACCAAAATGGCCTCGGGGCTCAGTGACTCCGCAGGCGGCCTGATCTCCAGCGTGAATCCCGCCAACCCGTTGCATGATGCCCTGACCGCAGGGTTCGCCACGGGCGTGCAGTGGTCGCTCTTCGGCGCTGCAGCATTCCTCATTCTCGGGCTGATCGCCTCGTTCCGGGTCGCCTCCGCGGCCCGGTTGACCGGCAAGGGCGCCACGGGCGCCGACGCGGGGCTCAGCCAGGAGTAACCTGAGCGCATGGAAACCGACCAGCGCACCGTGGACGTCTGCGTCGTCGGCGCCGGGCCCACCGGACTGATGGCGGCGAACTGGCTGGAACGACTCGGGGTCGAGGCGGTCATCATCGACGGCAAGGCGGGGCCCACCCGTGAATCACGGGCCTTGGGCGTCCAGGCCCGGACCATGGAGATCTACGCACAGCTCGGCGTGGTGGACCAGGTCCTGGCCCAAGCGGTCCCGGCCAACGAGATGCGCCCGGGAGTCGGTCGCAGCTCGTGGCATCCGGTGCCGCTGGATCGGATCGGCCAAGGGCTGACCCCCTACCCGGGGATCACCATCCTGGAACAGCACGCCAACGAAGAGATCCTGGCCTCCCGGCTCGCATCCCGCGGGCGGGCGGTGGCCTGGAACACGAAGCTGCTCGGTCTCCGACAGGACGGCGACGGGGTCGACCTGGACGTCGAGTCCGCCGATGGGCCCCGGCAGACGATCCGTGCCAGGTACGTGGTGGCCGCCGACGGCGCCTCCTCCCCGACCCGCGGGCAGTTGGGGATCGGCTTCGAGGGCGAAACCAACGAAAAGGTCTTCTACGTCATCGACGCCCACGACGTCCACGGCACCGGATCGGGCATCAACGTCCGGCTCGCCGGCGATGACTTCCTGCTGACCTTCCCGATGTCCGACCCCTCCCCGGACGCCCGCAGGGTCAGGCTGCTGGGCATCCTGCGTGAGGCCGCCGGGGCCCGGAGCAGCACAGCCCACGCTGCCAGTGGCGATCAGGTCGGCGTCGATGAGCAGCGCGCCCGGGGCGCGCTGGAGCAGGACTTCGGGGTGAGCTATTCCCAGGCGGGCTGGTTCGCCACCTACCGGGTCCACCACCGGGTGGCCGATGCCTTCCGTGCCGGGCGGGTCTTCCTGGCCGGGGATGCCGGTCATGTGCACTCCCCCGTCGGGGCCCAGGGCATGAACACCGGACTGCAGGATGCCCATAATCTTGCGTGCAAGCTCGCCGATGTCCTCTCCGGTCGCATGCCCGAGTCCTATCTTGAACGCTACGAGGCCGAACGCCGTCCGGTCGCCCGCAGGCTGGTCGCCACCACCGACCGACTCTTCTCACGGGTCACTTCCTCCACGGCCCGGGCACGGTTCATCCGCAGCCGGGTGATGCCGTTGCTGTGGCCGGTCCTGGTGCGTGTGGCCCCCCGGGGCCCGCTCGGCACCCGGATCTTCGGCTACGTCTCCCAGCTGCGCATCCACTATTGGATGACCGAGCAGGAGCGGACCCGGGCCGAGGCGCGCCACGGTGTGGCGAGGATCCGGCGCCGGGATCCGGTGGTGGGCCGCCGGCTGCCCTGGATCGGGGCGACGAACCCGGGCGAGGACAACCACGCCCCGCTGGCCTCGGCCCGGTGGCAGGTCCACGCCTACGGGGCGCGGGCCGCAGGCCGGGGAGCCATCACGGCCCAACAGCATGGCGTCGAGTTGCACCTCTTCGGGGCATCGCCGCGGCGTGGGCTACCCGACGGGACCGTGGTGGTGGTGCGCCCCGACGGGTTCGTGGCCGTGCGGCATCGGGTCGGGGCGCACCGCCGCGAGGCCTAGAGCGAGTCGTCGATCAGGTCGTGACGCACGATCGTCTGCTCGCGGTCCGGGCCGACCCCGATGGCCGAGATCCGGGTTCCCGAGATCTTCTCCAGCGACAGGATGTAGTTCCGCGCGTTCTCCGGCAGATCCTCCATGGTCCTGGCCTTGGTGATGTCCTCGGTCCAGCCGTCGAAGTATTCGAAGATCGGCTTCGCGTGGTGGAAGTCGGTCTGCGTCATCGGCATCTCATCGTGGCGGACGCCGTCGACGTCGTAGGCCACGCACACCGGGATCCTCTCGATGTTCGAGAGCACGTCGAGTTTGGTCACGAAGTAGTCGGTGAAGCCATTGACCCGCGAGGCGTGGCGGGCCAGAACGGCGTCGTACCAGCCGCAACGGCGGGCCCGTCCGGTGTTCACACCGAACTCACCGCCAGTCTTTTGCAGGTACTCGCCCATCTCGTCGAAGAGCTCGGTGGGGAACGGGCCGGCCCCGACACGGGTGGTGTAGGCCTTGATGATCCCGACCGAGCGGGTGATCCGGGTCGGCCCGATGCCCGAGCCGACGGAGGCGCCGCCGGCCGTCGGGTTCGAGGAGGTCACGAACGGGTAGGTGCCGTGGTCCACGTCCAGGAACGTGGCCTGCCCGCCTTCCATGAGCACCACCTTGCCGGCGTCGAGCGCCTCGTTGAGCACGAAGGTGGAATCCACGACCAGCGGGCGCAGCCGCTCCACGAAGCCCAGGAAGTACTCGACGATCTCGTCGACCTCCGCGGAGCGGCGGTTGTAGACCTTCACGAGCAGTTCGTTCTTCTGCCGCAGCGCCCCCTCGACCTTTTGGCGCAGGATGGATTCGTCGAAGACGTCCTGGACGCGGATGCCCAGCCGGCCGACCTTGTCCATGTAGGCCGGGCCGATGCCCCGGCCGGTGGTGCCGATGGCCCGCTTGCCCAGGAAGCGTTCGGTGACCTTGTCCATGGTCTGGTGGTAGGGGGCCACCAGGTGGGCGTTGGCCGAGATGCGCAGCTTCGAGGTGTCGGCGCCGCGGGCTTCGAGGCCGTCGATCTCCTCGAACAGCGCTTCGAGGTTCACCACGCAGCCGTTGCCGATGATGGGGGTCGCGTTCTGGGACAGGATGCCCGCGGGAAGGAGCTTCAGCTCGTACTTCTCGCCACCGACGACGACGGTGTGCCCGGCGTTGTTGCCGCCGTTGGGCTTGACCACGTAGTCGACACGGCCTCCGAGCAGGTCAGTGGCCTTGCCTTTTCCCTCGTCACCCCATTGGGCTCCGACGATCACGATTGCTGGCATGGGATCCTCCCCCTTGCGTGGGTCAGCGGCCGGCTTGCGCCGGGTTCCGGCGGTGCCGGACACAAGAACGCCCCTGACCTCCGCACCCCGCCCCGAAACCGGGCTGGAGCGTAAGAGTGAAAGGGGCTCTTACGCATCAAGGTTACCCAAGTGCCCGCCAACATGCGACTTTTTCCACGCATTGGACCAGTCATGAAGCGTCGGCGGCCACCGGGGAGAGCCAGCGCAGCGCTCCCGCACGGAACCGTGCCCCCGACCACGACCCGGCCTGCTCGGGGATGCGCCCGAGCCAGGGGGTCGAGGTGGTGGCGCACCGGTGGCGCAGATACTCCTCGTTGGTGGCATGGAGGATTTCGGGGTCTTCGGGCCAGCTTCCCAACAACAGCCCAGTCAGTTGCAGGCCGCGGGCCCGGGCGGCTTCGAGGGTGAGCAGGGCGTGGTTCAGGGTGCCCAGGTCGGGGCGGGCCACCAGCACCAGGCCTCCGTCCACGGCGGTGCACAGTTCGGCCAGGGTCTGTCCGGCGGCGGTGAGTTCGACCAACAGACCCCCGGAGCCCTCGACCAGGACGAGGTCCACGTTCGAGGCCAGGGCCCGGATGGTGGCCACATGTTCGCTCAGCGGTGGCAGCGCGACCCCGGCGTCCCGGGCCGCGGGCACCGGAGCCAGGGGCAGCGGCAGCCGGATCCCTTCCTTCACGACGACGTCCTCCCCGGCCAGCCGGTTCACCTCGGAGACATCCGCCGGTTCCGGTCCGCTTCCCGTGGCGGGGATGCCGGTCTGCACCGCCTTATACACACCGACGCGCAGCCCTTCGTGCTGCCAGCGGGCGGCCAGCGCCGCAGTGGCCACCGTCTTGCCCACACCGGTATCGGTTCCGGTGACCATCACGATCTTCATGTTCCTCCATCGATCTGCGCCCGGACCGCCCGGGGCGCCTGAAAGGAGAGCAGCCGCAGCCACTCGGGTTCCGGGCCGGAAGGCACCGCGTCCGGTAGGGTGCGGGCCACCTCGTGGAGCACCAGTCCTGCTTCGAGTTCCGTCAGGCGGGCGCCCAGGCAGCGGTGCAATCCGTGGCCGAAGGCCAGCCCATAGCCGGCCCCGTCCTCGGCCACCGCGTCCGGGGCGTGGTGACCGGTCAGTTCCAACAGGATTTCGGCCCCTGCGGGCAGTTGGCGGCCGGACAGCGTGGCCCCCGGCACCGTTGTACGTCGCCAGGTGGGGACCGAGGACTCGGTGGCCAGCACCTGACGGACCCGCCGCTTGCTGGCCGTCAGCCCGTCGGGTCCGCCGCATTCGGCCCAGGCCACGGGATCGGCCAGGGTGCGGTGGAGGACGGTGTTGATCAGCAACGCCGTCGTCTCCTGTCCGGCGATGACCAGGAAGTAGCCCAGCGAACAGATCTGCCGTACTCCCAGCCCTGCCTCGTGCAGGACCCCGAACAGGTTCGTACTGCCCCTGCTGGCGGTGACCGATTCCCTGAGCCAGGCATGGAAGTCGGCGGCCCCGTGGGCGAGTTCGACCTGGCGGTCCGGCCCGGGCCACCCCCAGAACAGTTCCAGCGAGTCACGGCTCCACCGTTGCAAGGTCTCCTGCTCCGGTCCGGGCACCCCGATCAGTTCCCACATGATCTGCGCGGGGATCCCGCCCACGCGTTCGCCCAGGTCCAGCGTGGATCCCTGTTCCAGTGCGGGCCGGGCTCCTGCTGCCTGTTCGCGGGCCAGCGAGCTGACCCGGTCGGCGACGGCTGCGACCTTGGCCGGGCTGAAGAAGCGGGCGACCAGTCTCCTGACGCGCAGGTGTTCCTCCCCCACGGCCGAGGCCAGTACCGGCGGCAGGGCGAAGCCGACCCGGGCCAGGACACGCAGCGCCTCCGGGCCCAAGGGTTCGACGGCGGTCAGGGCGTTGGTAGGGAGGAATTCCGTGGTGCGCTGAAGGACCTCGCGTACCTGCTGCGGGTCGCTGACGGTGAAGTAGTCGGCGGCTTTCATGCCGTCACCCGGGCATGGCGTGACACCGTTCTGGCCACCGTGGCCAAAACCTCCACCAGCTCCTCGGGGTGCTGGGTGGCCCGGGCCGTCAACCGGATGCGGGAGATGCCGTCCGGGACGCTGGGCGGTCTGAAGCATCCGACGGCGATCCCGGCCCCACGCAGTTCAGCGGCGATCATGGTGGCCGTTTCGGCCGATCCCACCCGGAGGGAGACCACGGCCCCGGCCCCGGATTCGATGACCTCGACCTCGGCCTGGTTCCTCTGCCCCGGACTCGAACCGGCAGGGAACAACCGGCCCAGCGTGCCGGTCATCAGCGCCACGCGCTCCGGCACCAGCCCGGCCAGAGCGGGGTCTTCCTCCAGGATCCGCACGGCTTCGCCGGCCGCCGCCGCGCTGCCGGGCGCCAGGGCGGTATCGAAGATGAAGCTCCTGGCGGTACTGGCCAGGTGGGTGCGCAGCATTCCTGCCGGTTCCCCGCCGAACAGCACGGCCCCACCTTGGGCGCCGAGCGCCTTGGACAGCGTCGCGGTGACCACCACCGAGGGGTCCGCGGCCAGCGAAGCGGCCCGCACCGCCCCACCGGCGGTGCCCACCCCGAGTGAATGGGCCTCGTCGACCAGCAGCAGGGCGTCGTACCGGCGGCAGGCGGCAGCGAGTTCGTCCAGCGGGGCGGCGTCCCCGGAGACCGAATATACGGATTCCACGACGACCACGGCCCGCGGTTGGCTGCGGCTGGCCAGCAGGTCGATGGTTTCCTTCACGGAATGATGGGAGGTCCAGGCCAGCGGGCTGCGGGCCAGCCGGGCCCCGTCGATGAGACTGGCATGGGCCTGCTCATCGAGCACCAGCAGTGTTCCAGGCCCGCCGAGCGCGCCGAGGATCCCCAGATTGGCCAGGTAGCCGCTGGAGAAGACCAGTGCCTCGTCCCTGCCGGTCAGCCGGCAGAGCCCGTCTTCGAGTTCCCGATGCACCGGATGTGTCCCGGTGACCACCCGGCTGGCGGAGGAACCGGTCCCGTGGCGCAGGGTCGCCCGGTGCGCCGCCTCGGCCAACCGGGGGTCGCGGGCCAGGCCCAGGTAGTCGTTGGAGGCCAGATCGTAGAGTCCGGTGGCTTCGTCGGTGGCGCGGGCCAGTCCACGCACCTCTCGGACCCGGGCACGTTCTAGGAGCCAGTGCTGCCAGGCGCTCATGCGTGGACCTCGGCGATCGCCCCGGTCACCGCTGAGCAGAGCCGGGAGATCTCCTCCGCCTCGGCTACGTAGGGCGGCATGAGGTAGACGAGGTTCCTGAAGGGGCGGACCCAGGCGCCGGCCCGGACGGCGGCATGGGTGAGCGCGGTGATGTCGACGGGCCGATCCAGTGCGATGACGCCGATGCCTCCCAGCACCCTGACGTCGCTGACGCAAGCAAGTTCCATCGCCGGTTGCAGTCCGGTGAGCAGGCCGGCTTGCAGGGCAGTGACCGCGGTCTTCCAGGCGGGCACCCCGGCGGCGTCCGGGGTGGCGAGCAGGTCCATCGAGGCGGCGGCGATGCGGCAGGCCAGCGGGTTGCCCATGAAGGTCGGTCCATGCAGGATCGCGTCGGTATCGGAGGCGGCGATGGCGCGGGCCACCTTCTGCCCGACCAGCAGTGCCGCCAGGGTCACGTAGCCGCCGGTCAAGGCCTTGCCCACGCACATCAGATCCGGGACGACGCCGGCCCATTCGCAGGCGAAGTACCTTCCGGTGCGCCCGAAGCCGGTGGCGATCTCGTCGAGGATGAACACCAGATCCTCCGCGTCGGCGATCTCCCGCAGGATCCGCAGGACCTGCGGCGGGTAGACATACATGCCCCCGGCCCCCTGGAGCACCGGTTCCACCACGATCCCCGCCAGGGTGTCGGAGGACTCGGCCACCAGCCGCCGGACCTGACCCTCCCAGGCATCGAGTGCTTCGGTGTCATAGGTCCAGGTCCCGCCCTCCGGGGTCCCCGCGTCGGGCTCGAAACGGGCCGGAGGTGGACGGGAGGCGAAGATGTGATCCGCCACCAGACCGGGGAAGGCCGAATGCATCCCGTCCACCGGATCGCAGACACCCATCGCCCCGAGGGTGTCACCGTGGTAGCCGCCCCGCAGGGCCAGGAACCGGTGGCGGCCGGTGTGGTGCCGGGCCCCCTGGTATTGCACGGCGGTCTTCAACGCCACCTCGATGCTGACCGATCCGGAATCGGCCAGGAAGACGTGCTCGAGCCCGGGTGGGGCGGCAGCCCGCAGGCGTTCGGCCAACTCCACCGCCGGGGCATGGGTGAGCCCACCGAACATGACATGGCTGTAGACCTCGATCTGGGCGTGGGCCGCGGCGTTCAGGGTCGGATGGTTATAGCCGTGGACCGCCGACCACCAGGAGGACATCCCGTCGATGACCCGGTGGCTGCCGCCGGGGCCGGCGAGTTCCAGCTGGCTGCCGGCGGCGGAGGTGACGGAGTACAGCGCCCCGGCGTCCAGGCTCGCATAGGGGTGCCAGAGCAGGCCCGCGTCCCGGTCGAGCAACCTGGGTGTGGCAGTGCTGGTGTGGGGCGCACTCATGCGTTGGGGGCCACTTCCGTCCCGGCACCACGACGGCGGATGGTTGGGTTCGCCCCGACGTTTTCCCTACTGGCGCCCAGGACCTCGAAGCCCGCATCGGAGATCATGGCCAGATCCGCCTCGGCCTCCTGGCCTTCACTGGTGAGGTAGTCGCCCAGGAAGAGCGAGTTGGCGACCTGCAGCGCGAACGGCTGCAGGGAGCGCAGATGCATTTCGCGTCCCGCGGCCATCCGGACTTCGGAGGCCGGGGCCGCGAGTCGGACCAGGGCCAGGATGCGCAGGCATTTGAGCGGGGTCAGTTCCCACGTCCCTTCCAATGGCGTGCCGTCGAAGGGCATGAGGAAGTTCACCGGGATGGAGTCGGCGTCCAGATCCCGCAAGGCGAAGACGGCCTCGACGAGCTGCTCGTCGGTTTCGCCCATCCCGACGATGAGTCCCGAGCAGGGGGACAAACCCGCCGTCTTGGCGGCCTGGACCGTGGCGACCCGGTCGGAGAACTCGTGGGTGGTGCAGATGTCCTCGTATTTGGATTCGGCGGTGTTCAGGTTGTGGTTGTAGGCGTCGACCCCGGCCTCGCGCAGTTTTTCGGCCTGACCGGATTTCAGGATCCCCAGGCAGGCGCAAACCTCCACCTCGGGGTTGCGTTCCCGGAGCTGGCCGACCATCCCTGCGACCCGGTCGACGTCGCGGTTGGCCGGCCCCTTGCCACTGGCCACCATGCAGACGCGGCTGGCGCCGCCTTGGATGCCCAGCTCGGCCTGCCTGACCGCTTCATCGGCGTCGATCCAGGTGTACTTCAGGATCTGGGCGGCCGAACCCAGCCGTTGGGAACAGTAGGTGCAGTCTTCGGGGCAGAGACCCGATTTCAGGTTCACCAGGTAGTTGACCTTCACCGTGTTCGAAAAATGACGACGTCGCAGCTCCCCTGCGGCGCCGACGAGGGCGAGGGTCTCCTCATCGGGGGTGGCCAGGATGGCCGCTGCACCCTCGGCGTCGAGTCCGTGACCGGCGGCCACCTTCTCGACGACCCCACGCCAACTGCTCGGAGTTGTATTGGCTACGGTCTGCTCATCGGTCGACTCCGCGACCCTGGCCTCTGGTGTTCCTGCTGGCATTGCCACGTTGCGTCTCCCTCATGAATCATGATTGAACACCGTTCAGCGGTGTCGTCGATCCAGCGTACAATAAATTGAACGGCGTTCAGCCACTCCCCGGGCACCGTAGACTACGGGCATGGCGTTGACTCGGGATCAGGTGGTGGGCTCCGCCGTCGGCATCCTCACCGAGTTTGGTCTGGCCGATCTGTCGATGCGTCGCCTCGCCCGCGAGCTCGAGGTCCAGGTCGGCGCCTTGTACTGGCACGTGAAGAATAAACAGGACCTGCTCGTCGACGTCGCAGCCCGCCTGCTGGGCGGAATCACGCTCCCGCCCCTGGCCGCCACCTCCTCCCCCGGCGGACCGGCCGCGTCCCGCGCGGCGATCATCGAGGTGGCCACGGCCATCCGCTCCGCCCTGCTGCCGGTGCCCGACAGCGCCGAAGTGGTGCAACTGGCGCAATCCATGCAGCCGGCGGCCCTGCTACCGCTGACCGGGCTGCGTGATCTGCTCGAGACCTCCGGCATCGATCCGGCCCATTCGGCCTGGGCGCAGCATCTGATCCTCAACCACATCCTGGGTTCCGTCGCGGCCGGTCAGGAACACGCCAAACTCGCGGCCCTCGCGGCCACCGACCCCTCGGTCCCCGGCGGCCCGCAATTGGGGGCCGACGCCTTCGCCTGGGGTTTGGGCGTCATCCTCGACGGAGCCCTCCCGGTCCGCGAAGCGTCGAACGCATAACGAAGCCGCCGGGTGCATTGTGGGCCCACTGCCGGTTCCGTACCTTCGATGGAGGAACCCGGTCTTCCGGGTTCGGTCTCAGTACTTCCGAAGGGGAACAGCATGTTCAATATTTCGCAGACCAGCCGTCACCGCTCCGGCGCCGCAGTGGCTTCCGGCCCGTCGCGCACCTCGGCCGGCCCCCGTTTGCTGGCCGTTGCCGCCGTCGGACTCCTGTCCCTGACGGCCTGCAGCAATGCCAACGGCGCCGGGGAGGCCAGCGCCTCGTCGAGCCCCGGCGGTGCTTCGGACAGTTCCGAGGCACCGGCCTCAGCAATCCAGGACCCGGGGGTGATCACCGAAGGAGCCGCCGACGAAGCCTGGAAGGAACAGGCCCGCTCGGCGGGCGCGGAAGGCAGCGAGATCGACGCCACCCGCTGTGTCGACGAGCTGCTGGATCAGAAGGCCCTGGATGCCGTGGCCACCGCCCTGCCGGAAGTCGGGGGGATGTACCTCAGCGGCCTCTACACCCACGCCGGCTGCACTTTCACCGCCACCAATCTGGACGCGGACGCCCACCAGGCGTCGGCCATGGTCCAGGTCCGCAGGTACTACCCCGGCAACGACGAGGAGTACAAGACGCTGGACGAGTCCGGTTTCCTCAAGCACGGCCAGTGCGCGGACGACGTCGAAACGGACGAAAACGGTGTCGCCACCGTCAATAAGCACGGCGTGAAGGAAAGCAACATCCCCGGGGCCTCCGCCGCCGTGGAGCTGCAGGCCGCCTGGCAGTGTTCCGAGGACGGGGCGACGAGCTCCGCCGTCCTCATCCATGCCGCGGACGACGAACAGGACGGCTTCTCGGATCCCACGGTCCTCACCGAACCGGAGCTGGCCCTCGAGATGGCCACCCATCTATCGGACTCCGACTGGGCTCCACGGATGGACGAGACCTACGAGAAGCACTTCAAGGACAACATGGGCCAGTAGCCCGCCCTCCTTCGGCGGCTTGATCCCGAAGCGTTGAACACATAACGAAGGCGCAGGACCCATTGGCCCGTCGTTCCGAATTCCGTAGTTTCGATGAATCAACTTGTTTTTTCGGGTTCGGTCCCAGCAGTCGAAAGGAACAGCATGTTCAGCACATCGGAGTGCAGCCGCCCCACCGCAGTAGTACCGGGACGGAAACGCACCACCGTCCTTCCGCGGCTGATGGCCGTCACGGCCGTGGGATTCCTGTCCCTGACGGCCTGCAGCAATGCCGACGGCGCCGGGGATCCCAGCGCGTCCTCGAGCCCCGGTGGTACCTCCGAAAGTGCCCAAGCCCAGGCATCGGAGAGCCAGGACACCGGGATGATCACCGAAGGAGCCGCCGACGAGGCCTGGAAGGAACAGGCCCGGAAGGCAGCTTCGAAGCAAGCGGCGAAGCGCAACTCGGTGGACCCCGCTCCCTGCGTGGATGGTCTGTTGGACCAGAAGACCCTCGACGCCGTGGCCACTGCAATTCCGGAAATCGGCGGGCTATCCATGAGTGGTCTGTACACGCATGTGGGTTGCGGCTTCACCGCCACCGACCCCGACGATGAGGACCTGCTCCAGGCCGCCGCGGAGGTCCAGATCCGCAGGTATTACCTCGCCAACGACGAGGAGTTCAAGACCCTGAACGAGTCCGGGTATCTGAAGCACGGCCAGTGCGCCGACACCGTCGAGACGGACGAGAACGGCGTCTCCACGGTCAATAAGCACGGCGTGAAGGAAAGCAAGATTCCCGGTCCTAGCATCGCGGCCGTTGACCTGCAGGCCGCCTGGCACTGCTCCGCGGACGGTGCGACGACCTCCGCCGTCCTCATCCATGCCGCGGAGGGCGAAGAGGACCGCTTCACGGATCCCACGGTCCTCACCGAACCGGATCTCGCCGTCGAGATGGCCACCCACCTATCCGAGACCGAATCCGACTGGGCTCCACAGATGGACGAGATCTACGAGAAGAACTTCAAGGACAACACCGGCCAGTAGCCCCGCCGATCCCGCCCCGGGGACCACGAACCTCAGGGGGCGAGTTCGGCATACCCCTTGAAGGCAGGGAGCTGGCTTGATTCGGCATCCGCCACGGCCCGGCGGATATCCCAACCGTCTCCGGGCACCCGGGGGCTGATCACCACCTGCACCGTGAGTGTCAGCAGCGTGCCACCGGCGTCCGGGGACAACTGATAACCGTAGATGGTGTGCACATCACCGTCACCGGTGGAGATCACCAGCTCCCGCTCCGGGGAGAAATCGGTCAGGACATAGGTGCGCGCGTTGTCCCCCATCCGGACCTCCAGCTCCACGCCGGGGCCCAGCGGGGCATCCGCATGCATCTCCGTCACCCCGGTGAGCCACAGGGGTGCCGCGGTGAAGTCGGTCAGCAGGGCCCAGACGCGTTGGACGGGCAGGCTGATGTGTTCGCTGGCCTGGTAGGCGGTGGTCTCGTCATCCTTCGCTGCGGTGCCCATGACTGCAGCATGCCCTGCGTGGCGGCGGAAGTGAAGACTTCGCTGCACGCGGTCATCGCCCTGATGTCCGAAGTGCGGACCGGATCAGCTCCCCAACCGGCCTTCCGAGGCCTCGAGGTAGCAGGCCCCGCACAGCGATTCGTACCAGACGTCCTGCCCGTCGATGGCGACCTGGTCGCCGTCGAAGACCACCGTGTCACCGATCCTCCGGGTGTTGAAGATGGCCTTCCGCCCGCACCGGCAGATCGTTTTGAGCTCTTCGAGGGTGTGCGCCAGTTCCATGAGCCGCAGCGATCCGGGGAACATCCGGGTCTTGAAGTCGGTGCGGATGCCGAAGGCCAGGACCGGGACGTTCTGCCGCACGGCGATGCGGAAGAGGTCGTCGACCTGATCGGCGGAGAGGAACTGGGCCTCATCGATGAGCAGGCAGGCCACCGGCTGCTGGTCCACGTGCTCCAGCAGGGCATCCGGATCGTCTCCCGAGGCGTGGGCGTTGAACAGGTCGACGGCGGATTCCCCGGGCGGGATGAGGAAGTCGACGGTACGGCTGACGCCGAGCCGGGAGACGATCTGGTCATCGCCTTTGGTGTCGACATCCGGCTTGGCCAACAGAACGCGTTGTCCACGCTCCTCGTAGTTGAAGGCCACCTGCAGCAACCCCGTGGACTTGCCGGAGTTCATGGCTCCGTAGCGGAAATAAAGCTTGGCCAATGGGTTCCTTTTCGTTGCGGCGTGCGCACCGAGTCTATGCGTTGTGTGGCCACCGGGGAGGCATCAGCCCAGTTGGACGTCGCGACCGAAGACCACGGCCTGCAACACATCCTCCAACTGCCAGAGGATGTAGGAGCTGTCCGTCGCCCACAACCCCGGATGATCCCTTCCGGTCTCCGGGTGCTCGAACAGGCCGATGCGGTAGTTCCCTCGGGGACCCACATTGACGTAGGTGATCGGATCGATGGATGTCGTATCGCCTTCCGCTTGGATTTCCCAGATGAACCACGGGTGGTTCCAGACCTGTTCCATGGCCTCGTTCGCCCCGCTGGGCAGCGGCGTTTCGCCGGCGAAACGTTCGTCCAGCTGCCCGTTCTGCAACAACAAGGGCTCGACGTGGACATTCCATGCAGGTCCTGCCCCGACCCAGCGCGACGCGCAGGAGGACAGTTCGCTCAACGGGATGAGCTGGACGTTGAACATCGTCTCGTCGTCGGGGTGCCAGGACTGGTTCAGTACCCGGGGGCCGTACCCCTGCTCGGCGGCCACCAGGGCCAGATCCCCCACGACGAAGGCCTGCAGCATCGTTTCCCCGTCCAGGAACCTGCCGGTCAGCCGCATCCGGGTCGTCGCCCCGTTCAGCATCGCGGCCATCACGTCGCCGATCTCGCTGAGTCGGCCGCCTTCCAGGACTCCGAGTTCCTGCAATTCGGCCAGTACCGGATCCTTGGCTCCTAGGCCCAAGCGTCCCAGCACCGAGTCCTCCAACTCCCCCATGCGCGCGATGGCGGCACCGGTCAGCCAGGTGCCTTCGCCGATCCACGACCCGGCTGCCTGGTAGAACGAATAGTCTTCCAGCACCTCACCCCGGGCACGACTGGCGACTTCATCCACGGATGCTTCCGGGGATCCACTCGATGATTCCTCCCCGGCCGGTTTTTCTTCGGTGTCGGCTGCTGGCTGCAGCACCGATACCGACCGGGCGATCGCCTCGAATTCCTCCGCGAAAAGGTGCCGAGTCTGCAGGGCTGTGGTGGTGCTGATCTGGATGGCCCATCCCTGTTGGATGACGAGGTAGTCGACACCGCTGACCGTGCGCCCCACCGGTGCACGATGCGTGTATTCGATGATCCGGCCGGAATGACCCAGCGCCTCTTCGGTGGAAGCCCCCGGGCGGAAGTCCCATTCGGAGACATCCACGATCCGACCCTCCGTCAGATCGGCGACGATCCCGGAGACGGCCAGCCGTCCGAAGTCCTGCACCGTGCCCGAGTACGGGTTCACTGTCACGACGACGTTGGGCGTGAATTCGCCCTGCACCGCCGGCATGCTGCCGAAGAGCTCTACTTCGGGACGTAGCTGCTGGCCGGTCCATGGGGCCGGGAGCTCGAAGGCCAGGATGCCTTGGTATCCCTCATACCGATCCGTGGTGTGTGCCTGCGTCATGCCCATCCTTTTCTTGCTGCCCTCGCGGGCACCTGCTCTCCCGGCCCCCAGAGAGGCGTTTCTTCCGTGCCGCCGCGAGCGACCCACTCCTTATGCCAACGCGGCGTCACGGCGGCCGGCCACCACCAGCGCATCCCGAACACGATGGGGACGAAAATCACCAGGAGCACCGTCCACAAGGTTTCGGCGTACTCCGCACGAGCCAAACTGGCGAAGACCGCCGGCCAGATGCACAGCACCGCCACCCCGCCCACGCCCAGATACATCGGATCGTAGTTTCTCTGCGTAAAGATGAAGGGACCGGGCTGCTTAACCGCCCAGGTCCGCCACCGTCCGCTCCAAGCCAACCCCCAGGCCGTGAGCAATGCCAGCCCGGGAAGGCCGAAAATCAAAACGGAAAGTAGAAAATCTTCCATGCTGTGAACCGTATCGCTCCCTAAGCTAGCCGAATGGGTTGAGTGATTTGAGGATCTTTTTCCCGGTTTCCTTCGCTGCTTCGCCGATGGATCCAATGTCACCGTGGCGGAGGTCGTTGATCGTCGATCCTATGGCATTGCCTACTTGGCCGCCGACCCAGCCACCGGCCAGTCCACCGACGAAACCTCCGACGGCTGCACCCACCCCTGGAATGGGGATGAGCGCCTGGCCCACTGCCGCCCCGACGCCACGTCCGACCGCAGTACCAACGATTGCCCCGGTTTCTTCTGCGGCAGTGACGACCGCAGCATCTTTTCGAGCTTCCTTTTGATGCTCAGCGTGGGTCATCTCCGGGTTGCGAAGCACACTATCGTTATAGCCTTCGCCGTAGGCCCCGACAAAGGTCATTCCGGCGCCGGCTACGGTAAGTAGCTTCCCTCCGGGGCCCTGGGTGAACTTATTGACCTTTTCCAGCGCCTTGGGCAGCTTGACGGGCCCGGTGCGCGTGTTGGGGTTACGTTCATGGCGTCCGGGGCCTCGAGTCAATTGCTTGGTCACCCGCACATGCGCCCCGTCCCTGATGGGCTTCACGTTCCATGGGTACTTCGCAGCCAGTGGCCCTCCGCCGACGGCGAGGGCCATCGGGTTGGCTGCATGTTTCGGGATGTAGTGATTCCCGGCGAGACGGGCATGCTTGGGGACGTAGCTCGGGTTTTTCCTACCGCCTCCGTCGGCGATGCGCTCCGCGTAAGACTTCGGAACTCCGAGTTTCTGCAGCCTCTTCTCCGTAATGCCGTACCGCTTCGGCTGGAACCCCTTCTTATGCTCATTCCTGTCTGAGTTGTAGACAAAGAACAGCTTTCCGTCCCTGTACTCGAAGGACGAAGCAGTGAGGCCGAGCACTGTGAGCGCGGTTACAGCATCCCCTCCGTATCCGGCTGCCTTGTTCGCATTCTTGAGGCCATCCCCGAATAGCGGGTTGAGCTCGGCGATCTTGGAAGCGCAGGTCGAGACCGCATCGTCATATAGCTCGGCAACGGCATTGACTTCCAGCTGAATATCACCAGTGGTGTCGAAATAATCGTCAGGGCGGGCCTCTTCCCTCATCTCGTTGTGACTCGCCGCACGCGATACGACTGCGTCATATCGTGCTTTGAGACCAGCGATCCTGGACGAGAAGTCCTCCAGCGCCTTGGCGGTGTCGTCGGTGACGGTGCCCACGGCATCGATTGGTGGGGACAACACCGTTGTCACCGCCGCGTAGACCTTGTCTTGATGCGGGGATTCGAAGACCGCTCCCAAACCAGACCAGTGGCTTTGGACATCGTCACGGATATCCCCGCAGTCCGTTCCGACCTTGCGCACGGCCTTGGCCTTGGAATCGATCGCAGCGGTATCGGGAAGCCTGTCAGGAAGCGGGGAAATGACAACGCTCATCAGGCACTGGCCTTGGTCTTCGGGGGAGCCGGGATCGAGTAGATCTCGGCCTCCGCGTCCGCAGCCATCTCCCAGTGGGCATCGGCGTAGGCCCCGATCGATGCCTTGGTGTTTCCGCAGATGGAATATCCCGCGTTCTTGCCGGATTCCAGCAGCTTGCCTAGAAATTCTCCGAGGAGCCCATCGAGTGCCTCCCCGATTTCCAAGTGGTCACAGGCCGTCGCCGCTTCGTTGAATGCCGTGTTCAGCTTCGTTTCCTGGCCTTCGAAGTCGTCCACCTCTCCCTGGGCCTTGTCCACAATGGAGTTCGCCGTCACGACGCTGACTTTCCACCCATCTCCTGCCACTGACTCGGCCTCCCCGTTCATGTAGTCATTTCCACTGTCCATCAGCCTATGACAGGCAGAATGAAGCCGCGATGGGGAGAACTCCCCATCGCGGCTTTACTCTGCGGGCGCGCCGAGCGCCACCAGGTGTTACTTACCGGCGGAGATACGCTCTGCCGCGGTCGGGTCGGAGTCGTTGAGGAACGTTCCGATCCGGTCGACTTCCTCGGCTTCGCCGATCGCTGCCGCGGCCCGCTGGAGGGCATACAGCGAGCGCAGGAAGCCGCGGTTGGGTTCGTGCGAGTACGGCACGGGACCCTGACCACGCCAACCGGCCTGGCGCAGCGCGTCGAGTCCTCGGTGGTAGCCCACCCGCGCGTAGGCATAGGACTCGACGGTGCGGCCGTCGTCGTAGGCCTCGTCGGCGAGCATCGCCCATGGCAATGATGACGCGGGGAACCTGGCCGCCAGGTCCACGGCTTCGTCGCCGGCTTCGAGACGCGCGTTGACGTCCTCGTCCGGGGCCAGGCGGGTCTCCGGGATGGCCAGGAGGTTGCGTCCGAGTGCTTCGCTCATATTATTTCAGGCTCTTTCCGGCGGAACCGAGCTGGCGGGCCGCCTCAACGATGCGTTCGGCCATGGAGGTCTCCGCGGCCGCACCCCACACGCGGGGGTCGTAGACCTTCTTGTTTCCGACTTCGCCGTCGATCTTCAGGACGCCGTCGTAGTTGGAGAGCATGTGCCCGGCGACCGGGCGGGTGAAGGCGTACTGGGTATCGGTGTCGATGTTCATCTTGATGACGCCATAGGAGACCGCGTCGGAGATCTCCTGCTCGGAGGATCCCGAACCACCGTGGAAGACCAGGTCGAAGGGCTTGCCCTGGCCGAGCTTGGTGCCGATCTCGGCCTGGATGTCCTTGAGGATCTCCGGACGCAGCTTCACTCCACCGGGCTTGTAGACCCCGTGGACGTTGCCGAAGGTCAGCGCGGTGATGTAACGGCCGTGTTCGCCGGTACCCAGCGCCTCGACGGTGGCCAGCGCGTCCTCGACCGTGGTGTAGAGCTTTTCGTTGATCGCGTTCTCCACGCCGTCCTCTTCACCACCGACGGTGCCGATCTCGACCTCGAGGATCTGCTTGGCAGCGGCGGAGCGCGGCAGTAGTTCCTTGGCGATGCGGAGGTTCTCCTCCAGTGTTTCGGCCGAGCCGTCCCACATATGCGAGTTGAAGATCGGGTCACGGCCGGCCTTGACCTCCGCCTCGGAAGCGGCCAGCAGCGGCAGCACGAATCCGTCGAGCTTGTCTGCCGGGCAGTGGTCCGTGTGCAGGGCGATGTTCACGCCGTAGCTTTTGGCCACTTCCTTGGCGAAGGCGGCGAAGCCCAGGGAGCCCACCACCATGTCCTTGATCGAGGATCCCGACCAGTAGGCGGCGCCACCGGTCGAGACCTGGATGATCCCGTCGGACTCGGCTTCAGCGAATCCGCGGATGGCGGCATTCAGCGTCTGCGAGGACGTCACGTTGACGGCGGGGAAAGCGTAGGAACCGGCTTTCGCCGCGTCGATCATGGCGTTGTATTTGTCCGGGGTTGCAAGGGGCATGCTGACTCCTTATGAGTTGGGCTGGGAGTAGACATCGTTGGCTAGGTCCATCCTACCGACATGCGATCAAAGCCACACCAGCGTGTGACGGGCTCAGAGACGCCAGCAGCTGGACAGCTGGCGCTTTCCGTCGAATCGGCTCTTCAGGAAGTGCAGGGCACGCGGCACGGCGGCAATATAGCCACCGATATGTGCCGGGCCGGCCGTCGCATCCCAGGAGACGTTGACCCCCTGGGCGCACCAACGCTTCGCTAG
>NZ_JBQSWW010000028.1:0-44618 GCF_052377515.1 Arthrobacter sp. AOP36-C1-22
ACTAGGTCATCCAGCCCGGGTCGCGGATCCGGGACGACGGCGGAAGCCGGGTTCGCCAGTGCGGACCCGGCTTCCTTGCCGTGTACCGGGGAAGGGCCTTCACCGGGCGGTCCCGCCGGACTACGCTGGGGCCATGTCCAGTTCGTGGTCCATCGCCTCGCAGGATTCGTTCCTGAGCATCGGTAGCGCCGGGTCCGTGCTGTCGATCTGCTCGGTGGGCAGCATCGGGTCGATCGGATCGGTGGGTAGTGCCGTCTCGGCGTTCAGCATGGCCAGTTCCCTGAGCGCCGGCTCCGCGATGTCCTGGCTCGGGGTGGGCACGGTGATGTCCTCCGCGGGCCTGGGTACCGTCATGGGAGCGCCCGTCGCCGGACGGCCGGTCCCGCACGCGGTGCTCCAGTCGGTCCTGATCGCCGGAGCGTGCGCCGTGGCCGTCTGGGGAGCCGGGCGCATCCGCCATTAGTTCCGGACGGTCGCCGAGGGGCCTCCTTCGGCCCCGCGTTCCAGCAGCGGGCGCATCCGGTGGGGGATCAGTTCTGCCATCGACAGCGAGGTGTCCGCGCGTTCGATGCCGTCGATGTCCAGGATCGCGCCGTTGACCCGGAAGAGGTCCTCGGCGCCGCGGGCCACGACGGTGGCCAGGATATCGGCCGTCCCGCTGAGCCCGTGGGCTTCCACGACCTCGGGGATGCGGGCCAGCGCGGCGGTGATCTCACCGAGCTTCTTCTGCTGGACGTGGATGTGGACGAAGCTGGTCAACGGATAGCCCAGGGCCGCGGGGTTGACCCGGCGTTCGAAGGAAAGGAAGGCCCCGTGGTTCTCCAGCCGGTTCAAGCGCGCCTGCACCGTATTGCGCGATAGACCCAGCGTCGTCGCCAGGGCCACGGTGGTTGCCTTCGGGTCCAGGGCCAGGGCCCCCAACAGTCTGTGATCAACCTCATCCAAGTCAGCCATAGTGCGCAACGCTATCAGGTACTACCGGGTGGTTACCGTGCAGAGTGCTCAGTAGATATATTGATGGTTGTGCGCAGTGCGTCTTGTGAGTACCGTCACAGGTAGGGAACGACGATGAAGTCCGCCCCGCCGTTCGGACACCGGATCACCCATCCGGCAACCAGCGAGTCGGCCGACGAACAACGAAGGACGCAGCGCAGACCATGACTAATCCACAGGCAGCCGGCGAGCGGGGCGAGGAGCTGATCCAGCTCATCGACCCCAGCGGACGCCGCACCCCGCATGGGGAATTCGATCCCTGGGTCGACGACATCGAGGTGGAGGCCCTGCGCCGCCTCCATACCGACATGGTGGCCATCCGCCGTGTCGACCAGGAAGGCACGGCGCTCCAGCGTCAGGGCGAACTCGCCCTCTGGCCACCGTTGCTGGGCCAGGAAGCAGCACAGATCGGCGCCGGCCGGGCCCTGGAGGATGACGATTTCATCTTCCCCTCCTACCGCGAAACCGGGCTGGCCTACTGCCGCGGGATCAGCGCCGAGGACACCCTGCGCGTCTGGCGCGGCAACGCCTACAGCGGCTGGGACCCCTTCGGCAAGAACATGGCGACACCGCAGATCATCATCGGGGCCCAGGCCCTGCATGCGGTCGGCTATGCCATGGGCATCAAATACGACGGCGGGTCGCAGGCGGCCATCACTTTCTTCGGTGACGGGGCCACCAGCCAGGGCGACGTCAACGAGGCCATGGTCTTCGCCGCCAGTTACCAGGCGCCGGTGGTCTTCTTCTGCCAGAACAACCATTGGGCCATCTCCGAACCGGTCGGGGTCCAGAGCCTGACCAACATCGCCGACCGGTCACCCGGTTTCGGCATCCCCTCGCTGCGCGTGGACGGCAACGACGTGCTGGCCTGCCTGGCGGCCACCCGGATCGCCCTGGATCGGGCCCGCAGCGGCAACGGCCCCACGTTCATCGAGGCGGTGACCTACCGGATGGGCCCGCACACCACGGCGGATGACCCCACGCGCTACCGCGATGCCAACGAACTGGACCTCTGGGCCGCCAAGGACCCGATCGAACGCCTCGAACGGCATCTGGTGGACCTCGGCGTCGACGAGGCCGAACTGAAGGCAGCCGCCGGGGAGGTGGCCGATTCGGTGGCCGCCAGCCTGCGCCAGGGCATCATCGGCCTTCAGGACCCGGAGCCGATGGAGGTCTTCGAGAACGTCTATTCGCAGCCGCATGCGGCCCTGGACCGCCAGCGCGAACACTATGCGCTGTACCGGGAACAATTCGCCGACGCTTCGTCGGCCACGGAAGAGGGTGCCCGATGAGCAAGCTGACATTCGGCAAAGCCCTGAATGCGGGCATGCGCCAGTCCATGGAAGCGGACCCGAAGGTCGTTCTCATGGGGGAGGACATCGGCAAGCTCGGTGGGGTCTTCCGCATCACCGACGGGCTGCAGAAGGACTTCGGCGAACACCGGGTCATCGACACCCCGCTGGCCGAATCAGGGATCGTCGGCACCGCCGTCGGCATGGCCTACCGCGGGTTCAGGCCCGTGGTGGAGATCCAGTTCGATGGTTTCGTCTACCCGGCCTTCGACCAGATCGTCAGCCAGGTCGCCAAACTGCACTACCGCACGCACGGGATGGTCTCCATGCCGCTGACCATTCGGATCCCCTTCGGCGGGGGCATCGGGTCCCCCGAGCACCACTCGGAGTCCCCGGAAGCCTATTTCGCCCATACGGCAGGATTGCGCGTGGTCAGCCCCTCGACCCCGCAGGACGCCTACGTCATGATGCAGCAGGCGATCGCCTGTGATGATCCGGTGGTCTTCTTCGAGCCCAAGCGCCGCTATCACGAGCGCGGTGACGTCGATCTCGAGGCGGCCCTGACGGGACCCGAAATGGGCAGCGCCGCCGTGCGCCGTCCGGGCACCGATGTCACGCTGGTGGCCTATGGAGCCCAGGTCAAGACGGCACTTGCGGCAGCCACCGCAGCGGAGGACGACGATATCTCCGTCGAGGTCATCGATCTGCGGTCGATCTCGCCGATCGACTTCGACACCATCGCGGCCTCGGTGAGGAAGACCGGCCGCCTGGTGGTGACCCATGAGGCCAGCCAGAACCTGGGCCTCGGGGCCGAAATCACCGCGGGGATCACCGAACGCTGCTTCTACCAGCTCGAGCATGCCCCCGTGCGGGTGACGGGCTTCGACATCCCCTACCCGTATTCGAAGCTGGAAATGCACCACCTGCCCGACCTGGACCGCATCCTCGATGGTGTGGACCGGGTGATGGACCGTCCCAACTCCCTGAGCAGTCTGGAAGGCTAGATGAGTACAGTGCTGAAGGTTTTCAAGCTTCCCGATCTCGGCGAAGGACTGACCGAATCCGAAATCGTCAACTGGAAGATCGCCGTGGGCGATTCCGTCCAGTTGAACCAGATCATTGCCGAGGTGGAAACCGCCAAGGCCGTCGTCGAATTGCCCAGCCCCTATTCGGGGGTCGTCACCGAGCTGCACGAACAGCCCGGTACCGTGGTGGAGGTCGGCAACCCGATCGTGTCCTTCGACGTTCCCGGCGAGGCGGGGTCCGGGGATTCACCCGTGGGCCCGGCGGCCCCGGAGGGCGCCGACGAGGCTCCCGCCCAGCGCGAACCCACCTTGGTGGGCTATGGCGCCGAGGTCGAGACCGGGAAGCGCCCGGCCCGCAAGGCCCGTCGCCAGGGGACGGCCGGTGCGCCGCCTCGTGCCGCAGCGCCCGCCCCCGAGGCGGCCCCGGCGGAGCCGGCCCCCGCAGTGTCGGAAGCTGCCGCGGAACGACCACGCTCCACGCCTCCGGTCCGCAAGCTCGCCCGCGATCTGGGCCTCGACCTGGAGCGGCTCGACGGCAGCGGCCCGCGCGGACTGATCACCCGGGATGACGTCAACGCAGCCCATGCTGCCGGGGCCCCGGCCGGGACGGGTTCCCCCTCCGCGACCGGGGAGACCGGCCTGCCGTCCGGCGCAATGGCGGCCGGGGCAGTACGCACCCTGGGCGGGCAGCCGCGCGAGGTGCGCAGCCCGATCAAGGGGATGCGCAAGCATACGGCGCAGGCCATGGTGGACAGTGCCTTCACCGCACCGCATGTCACCGAGTTCCTGACCCTCGACGTGACCCCGATGATGGAACTGCTGGCCCGGCTGCGTGCCGACCGCGCCTACCAGGACGCGAAGCTCACCCCGCTGACGATCGCTGCCAAGGCCGTCTGCATCGCCCTCGAACGCCAGCCGACGCTGAACTCCCGCTGGGATGCCGCGTCCGGGGAGATCGTCCAGCAGAACTACGTCAACCTCGGCATCGCCGCGGCCACCCCCCGTGGTCTCATGGTGCCCAACCTCAAGGACGCCCAGGGCCTGGACTTCAGGACCATGGCCGATGCCCTGCGTGATCTGGCGCTCACGGCCAAGGCCGGCAAGTCCGCACCGGAGGATCTGCGCGGGGGAACGTTCTCGATCACGAACATCGGGGTCTTCGGCATCGATGCCGGCACCCCGATCCTGAACCCGGGCGAGGCGGCCATCCTGGCCCTGGGGCAGGTCCGTGAGCAGCCGTGGGGCCACCACGGGGAGGTGGTGCTGCGTCAGCTGACCACGCTGAGCCTGTCCTTCGACCACCGCGTCGTCGACGGGGAACAGGGATCGCGGTTCCTGGCCGACGTGGGCACGATCATGTCCGATCCGGGCATGCTCATCACGATGCTCTAACCGGACCGGGCCCGAAAAAGGGGCTGCCCCGCCGCGGATCCGCGGCGGGGCAGCCCCTTTTTCGTCTCAGGAGGGAAGCGGCCTCAGGCCAGTTCCATGATGTATTCCTTCACCACCGCGGCCCGGGCGTTGGCGAAACCATCGACCTCGCCGATGATCGTGAAACCACGACGTTCCAGGACCTTCTGGCTGCCGATGTTGTCCGTGACCACGCGGGCCCGGATCGGGCGTTCGGTGATCTCGCTGAGGAAGGCGTCCACGGCGGCGGTGGTCACCCCCTGCCCCCAGTATTTCCTGTCGGTCCAGAAATCCAGCTCGATGACTTCGTCGTGGGAGTCTGCCATGACGTAGCCGACGGCCCGGCCGTCCTGCTCGATCGCCCGGACGGTGGCCTTCTGGTCGTTGAGGATCAGCGACCAGTGATGGTCGAACACCCCTCGGTCCGCGGGGTTCTTGGCGGTGAATGCGGCCATGACATTGGCCTGGGGATCCTGCTGGTGTTCAAAGAACCAATCCAGGTCCGCTGGCTCAACTGGGCGAAGCTTCACGGTCAGTACCTCTCTACGACAACGGTGTTCTTTCTCGGTCCGGCCGGCCGGTGGACACGATTCCTCCCAGCCTACCGGTGTGATGCGGGCCTAGCCTACCGGGGCCTTCAGCGCCGCCAGCGCCATGGAGACCAGACGGCGTCGCCGGGTCAGCGGATCGGCATCGGAGCGGTGGGCCGAGTGCGGGGTCGAGTTGATCAGCCCCAGGACCGATTGGGCCCGGAAGCGAGCGGCCGATTCGCCCTCCCCGGGGTGGAGCAGCCGCAATTGTCCGGCCCAGATCTCGATGTAGGAGCGCTGTAGACGCCGCACCGTGGACTGGTCGGCCTCGGAGAGGCTGGCCATGTCCCGATCCTGGACCCGGATCACGTTGCGGTGGCCCAGGGCGAAGTCGGCATGGAAGCGCACCAGCTCACCGAGCACCTCCTCGGGGCTGCCACCGGCCCGGGCCACGGCGCTTCCGCCGTCGTGCAGGTCGTGGCTGACCTCGGTGAGCAGGGCACCGAGCACCGCCGCCTTTCCGGGGAAGTGGCGGTAGACGGCCGGGCCGCTGATGCCCGACGCCGAGCCGAGGTCCTCGATGGAGACCCCGTGGTAGCCGTGGGTGGCGAAGAGCCGGGCGGCTTCGGCCAGCAGGGTGGAGCGGCGTGAGGCCTTGGCCTGGCTGCGGCCCGTGGTTTCACCGGTGGCGTTAACCGCGTCGGGCGCCGCCAGGGGCTCGGGTTGTTGCTGCACGGCGCTACTCCATCCGCTAGCGTGAGTTGGCCCACAAGAGGTGCTGGACATTTCAGTTAATGAATACTAACGTCTATTTCAGTTAGTACCTATTAACTCAAACTATTGGTTGTCTCCGTGTGGAACGGCAACCACCCCCGACGCCGAGGAAGAGCTACCGATGGAAACCCTGGCCTCCCACCTGGACCCGGCGGCCGACGTCTTCGCCGAGAACGACGCCGCCCAGCGCGCCCTCGTGACCGAATTGCGTGACCGTCTGGATACCGTCGCCCGCGGCGGCAGCGAAAAATCCCGCCGCCGGCATATCGACCGCGGAAAGATGCTTCCCCGCGAACGCGTGGACGCGCTGCTCGACGAGGGATCACCGTTCCTGGAGATCGCCCCGCTGGCCGCGGAGGGGATGTACGACGGCGATTGCCCCGGCGCCGGAGTCATCGCCGGGATCGGTGTGGTCCATGGCCGCCAGATCCTGGTCATCTCCAACGACGCCACCGTCAAGGGCGGCACCTACTATCCGATGACGGTCAAGAAGCACCTCAGGGCCCAGGAGATCGCCTTGGAGAACCACCTTCCCTGCGTCTACCTGGTCGACTCCGGAGGCGCCTTCCTGCCCCGCCAGGACGAGGTCTTCCCCGACCGCGACCACTTCGGGCGCATCTTCTATAACCAGGCCAACCTCTCGGCCCGCAAGATCCCGCAGATCGCCGCGGTCATGGGCTCCTGCACCGCCGGGGGCGCCTACGTGCCGGCCATGAGCGACGAGACGGTGATGGTCCGCAACCAGGGGACGATCTTCCTGGGCGGACCACCGCTGGTGAAGGCGGCCACCGGCGAGGTCGTCACGGCCGAGGAGCTCGGCGGGGCGGAACTGCATTCGAAGACCTCGGGGGTCAGCGACCACATCGCCGAGGACGATGGCCATGCCCTGCAGATCGTCCGGGACATCGTCGAAACGCTCCCGCCGCCGGCCGAACCGGCCTGGGACGTCATCGAATCCAAGGACCCCGTCGCCGATCCCGAGCAGCTCTACGGGGCGGTCCCGGTCGACGTCAACGGCCGCTACGACGTCCACGAGGTCATTGCCCGGATCACCGACGGCAGCGGCTTCCACGAATTCAAATCCGGCTACGGGACCACGCTGATCACCGGCTTCGCCCGCATCCACGGCCACCCGGTCGGGATCGTGGCGAACAACGGCGTGCTCTTCTCCGAATCCGCGCTCAAGGGCGCCCACTTCATCGAACTCTGCGACCAGCGCGGCATCCCGCTGGTGTTCCTGCAGAACATCTCCGGCTTCATGGTCGGACGCGACTACGAAGCCGGCGGCATCGCCAAGAACGGCGCGAAGATGGTCACCGCCGTGGCGACCTGCCGGGTCCCGAAACTCACCGTCGTCATCGGCGGTTCCTTCGGTGCCGGGAACTACTCGATGTGCGGGCGGGCCTACTCGCCGCGCTTCTTGTGGATGTGGCCTGCGGCCCGCATCTCGGTCATGGGCGGCGCCCAGGCCGCCTCGGTGCTCTCCACGGTCAAACGCGACGGGATCGAACGCTCCGGCGAATCCTGGAGCGAGGACGCGGAAGAGGCCTTCAAGGAGCCGATCCGCGAACAATACGAAGACCAGGGCAACCCCTACTACTCCACCGCGCGCCTCTGGGACGACGGAATCATCGACCCCGCCGACACCCGCCGGGTGCTCGGCCTCGCCCTGGACGTCTGCGCCACCGAACCCCTGCCGGACACCTCGTTCGGCGTCTTCAGGATGTGATCCCCCGATGACCGAAAACCACGTAGAGTCACCGCTCTTCGATACCGTGCTCGTCGCCAACCGTGGCGAGATCGCCGTCCGGGTCATCCGGACGCTGCGCCGGCTAGGGATCCGTTCCGTCGCCGTCTACTCCGAAGCCGACGCCGGGGCCCGCCATGTCCGGGAGGCCGATGAATCCGTTTGCCTGGGCCCGGCGGCCGCCGCCGCAAGCTATCTGAACATCGACGCCGTGCTGAATGCCTGCCGCACTTCCGGCGCCCAGGCGGTCCACCCCGGCTACGGGTTCCTGTCCGAGAACCTCGAGTTCGCGCGCGCACTGGAGGGTTCCGGGATCACCTTCATCGGCCCCAGCGCCCATTCCATCAACCTCATGGGCGATAAGATCCGGGCCAAGAACCATGTGGCCAGCCACGGTGTCCCCGTCGTCCCCGGGGTCGCCGATCCCGGGATGGACGATGCGGCCCTGATCGCGGCGGCGGCCGACGTCGGATTCCCGCTGCTGATCAAGCCCTCCGCCGGCGGCGGCGGCAAGGGCATGCATGCGGTGGAGTCCGCGGCCGAGCTGCCCGCCACCTTGCAGACCGCCCGCCGGGTGGCGAAAAGCTCCTTCGGCGACGACACGCTGCTGCTCGAACGCCTGGTGCGCAGCCCCCGGCATATCGAGGTCCAGATCCTGGCCGATACCCACGGGCACACCATCCACCTGGGCGAACGTGAGTGCTCGCTGCAGCGCCGGCACCAGAAGGTCATCGAAGAGGCGCCCGCACCGCTGCTGCAGATGCAGGACGGTGGCGCCGGGATCCGCGAGCGGATCGGCCAGGCGGCAGTGAATGCGGCCCGCTCGGTGGATTACGTCGGGGCCGGCACCGTGGAGTTCCTGGTCTCGGACGAGAACCCCGACGAATTCTTCTTCATGGAGATGAACACCCGTCTGCAGGTCGAGCACCCGGTGACCGAGGAAGTCGTGCGCTTCAACGGCGCACGGGTGGATCTGGTCGAATGGCAGATCCGGGTCGCCGCCGGCCGGGTGCTCGAGCTCGATCAGCAGGCCCTGTCCCTGGAAGGCCACGCCATCGAGGCCCGCGTCTACGCCGAGGACCCGGCCCAGGGGTTCCTGCCCTCCATCGGGACGATCCTGCGCGCCGAAGACCCCGTCGGTGAAGGCATCCGCGTCGACTCGGGCATCGCCACCGGCTCCGACATCACCCCCGACTACGATCCGATGCTGGCCAAGGTCATCGCCCACGGCGACGATCGGGTCCAGGCCCTGGCCCGGATTGACACGGCGCTGGCCGAAACCGTCATCCTCGGCGTCGAAACCAACCTCGAATACCTCAGGGCGCTGATCGCCGAACCCGATGTGCAGGCCGGACGTCTGGACACCACCTTCATCGACCGGTGGGGGATCCAGGACAAACGCAGCCCGGGCCCGGCCGAACTGCGGTCGATCGCCCGCTGCTTCCTGGCCGTGGAACCGGCCACCATCCCACGCTTCGGAGCCTGGGCATCGGATGGCTGGCGCCTGGGCAGCCACCGGGAACGGACCCTGGCCCTGGAGATCGACGGCGAACTGCATATGGTGACCCTGCCTCCGGAGGGCGACGGCGCCGACGGGGCAACGGCCTCCGACGTCGTCCCCGCCTTCGCCGAAGTCCCGGCCAGTGCGGGACGCGAAGCCTGGATCGCCTCGGGCGGCTATGGCGCCCATGTGCGCTGGCTTGACCGCCGCGCCGTTGTGCACCGCCGACTGGCCAGCCTCGAACGCGAGGAAGCCGGCGGCGACCCCGAATCCCGGTCACCGATGCCCGGCACCGTCGTCTCGGTGCTGGTCTCCACCGGCGACCACGTCGAGGTTGGCCAACCGTTGCTGGCCGTGGAGGCGATGAAGATGGAACATCCCCTCGTCGCCGGCCTGACCGGCACCGCCACCATCCATGTCGCCGTCGGGGACCACGTCTCCGCCGGGGCCTCGGTGGCCACCGTGACCCCCGAGACCACGGGCGCCGACGCGCCCGCTACCGAAACCACCACCAGCTAAGGACCCCTCCATGCCGAACCTCGAACTCGACGACGACTACCAGGACCTTTCCGATACAGTCCGCGACTTCGCCGACAACGTCGTCGCCCCCGTCTCCGCCAAACACGACGAGGAGCACAGCTTCCCCTACGACGTCGTCTCCCAGATGGGGGAGATGGGCCTGTTCGGCCTGCCCTTCCCCGAAGAACACGGCGGCATGGGCGGGGACTACTTCGCCCTGTCGTTGGCCCTGGAACAGCTGGGCCGGGTCGACCAGTCGGTCGCGATCACCCTGGAGGCAGGGGTCTCGCTCGGCGCCATGCCGATCTACCGTTTCGGCACCGACGCGCAGAAGGAACAGTGGCTACCGCAGTTGGCCAGCGGGCAGGCGCTGGCAGGTTTCGGCCTGACAGAACCCGAGGCAGGCTCCGATGCCGGTGGAACCCGCACCACGGCTCGTGAAGAGAACGGGAACTGGGTGATCAACGGCAATAAGGAGTTCATCACCAACTCCGGCACCGACATCACCCGCCTGGTCACCGCCACCGCCGTCACCGGGACCTCGACGCGGGCCGACGGTTCGGAGAAGAAGGAGATCTCCACCATCCTGGTGCCCACCGACACCGAGGGCTTCACCGCGGAGAGGGCCTATAACAAGGTCGGCTGGAACGCCTCGGATACGCACCCGCTGACGTTCAAGGACGTCACCGTCCCGCAGGAGAACCTGCTGGGTCAGCGCGGCCGAGGCTTCGCTAACTTCCTGTCCATCCTCGATGAGGGGCGCATTGCCATTGCCGCCCTGGCCACCGGCGCCGCCCAGGGGTGCGTGGACGAATCGGTCCGCTACGCCAAGGAGCGCACCGCATTCGGCCAGAACATCGGAAAGTTCCAGGCCGTCTCATTCAAGATCGCCCGCATGCAGGCCCGCGCCCACAGCGCCCGGCTGGCCTACTATGGTGCCGCCTCGAAGATGCTCGCCGGCAAGCCGTTCACCACCGAGGCCGCGATGGCCAAACTGATCGCCGGCGAAGCGGCGATGGACAACGCCCGGGACGCGACCCAGGTCTTCGGCGGCTACGGCTTCATGAACGAGTTCGTCGTCGCCCGTCACTACCGGGATTCGAAGATCCTCGAGATCGGTGAAGGCACCACCGAGGTGCAGCTGATGCTCATTGCCCGCGAACTCGGACTCTAGGAGAAGGATATGAACGCCGATGCAGCGAACGACGGCGGCACCCCGGCTCCGGGGCGGCGCGTGGTCGAACGCGGGCTCTACTTCGATGAACTCGAGGTCGGGACCGTCTACGCACACAGCCCGGGGCGGACGATGACCGAGACGGACAACGTCCTGTTCACCACGATGACCATGAACACCCAGGCCCTGCACCTGGACGCGGCCTTCAGCGCCACCCAGCCTTTCGGGCAGCGCCTGGTGAACTCGATGTTCACCCTCGCCACCCTGGTCGGCCAGTCGGTGGGACAGCTGACCCAGGGCACGATCATCGGACAGCTGGGTCTGAACGACGTGAACTTCCCCCACCCGCTCTTCCACGGGGACACGCTGTATACCGAAACCGAGATCACCGGGCTGCGTCCCTCGAAGTCCAGGCCCGGGCAGGGGATCGCCACCATGAAGCACACCGGGCACAACCAGGACGGTGAGGTGGTGGCCGAGGCTTCGCGCACCGTGCTGATGTGGACCGAGGCCGGACACCTGGATGCCGGGAAGAAGCAGTCATGAGCGATACCTCTGCACCGGCCTTCACTATGGGGCCGGCCATCCTCTTCTGCCCCGCAGACCGGCCCGAACGCTATGCCAAGGCCTCCGCCCGGGCCGACGCGGTGATCATCGACCTCGAGGACGCCGTGGCACCCACCGATAAGCCGGCGGCCCGACGATCGGTGGTGGACACGCCCTTGGATCCGGGACGTACGATCGTCCGGGTGAACCCCGTGGACACCGAGGACTTCGCCGAAGACCTGGCGGCTGTGGGGGAGACCGCCTACAGCACCGTGATGCTGGCCAAGACCGAAACCGTCGAACAGCTCAGGCAGTTGGCCGACTATCGGGTCATCGCCCTGTGCGAGACGGCGCTGGGTGTACTCAACGCGCCGGCCATCGCCGCCGAGCCCAACGTCGTGGCGCTCATGTGGGGAGCCGAGGACCTGGTCGCCTCCCTTGGGGGGACCTCCAGCCGGCACGACGACGGTTCCTACCGTGACGTCGCCGTCCATGCCAGGGCAGCCGTCCTGCTGGCCGCAGGGGCTTATGGGAAGGCCGGCATCGACTCCGTCTACATCAACATCCCCGACACCGAGGGTCTCGCCGCCGAGACCCGTGACGCGGTCGCCAGCGGATTCGCCGCCAAGGCCAGCATCCACCCGGCCCAGATGACGGTGATCCGGGCCGCCTACGCCCCCGACCCGGAAGCGGTGCAGCGGGCCCGGGCCATTCTGGAGGCGGCACGCACCGCCTCGGGGGTCTTCTCCTTCGAGGGACAGATGGTCGACGAGCCCTTGCTGCGCCATGCCCGCCGTCTGGTGGCCCGTATCGACGGCTAGCGGGCCGGTGTCGTTTTTCGAATACGACTGCACGGGCAGGACAGCAGTGTCAGCGGTTGTCTTCCTTTAAGTTCCGCAGCCGCCCGCGTTCAATGGCTCGATAGACAGTGGAGCGACCGACGCTAAACAGCTCAGCTAGCTCCGCCTTGCTGTGTTCCCCAGCGGCGTGCAGTTCGAGGAGGTGCTCTTCCTGCTTCGCTGAGAGTTTGGGCTGCTTGCCCCGCAGCCTGCCCTTGGCCTTGGCAACCTTCATTCCTTCGCGGGTGCGCATCCGAATAAGGTCAGCTTCGAACTCGGAGATCATCGCCAACACGTTGAACAGGAGTTTGCCCATTGGGTCGGTAGGGTCATGGACGGAACCGCCGATGCTGAGTTTGATTTCGCGTCTGGCGAGGTCATCGGCAATTTCGTGGGCGTCCCGGACGGAGCGGGCTAGGCGATCCAGCTTGGTAACGACGAAGGTATCCCCAGCTCGGCATGCGGCCAAGGCTTCGCGTAGGCCGGCACGATTCTTGTTGGTGCCGGTAAACCCATGATCAACATAGATGCGTTCCGAGGTGACGCCCAGGGCTGCTAGGGCATCACGCTGCGCGGTGAGGTCTTGCTCTTCCGTGGACACGCGTGCATAGCCGATGATGATCTCAGACATGCAGATCAGTGTGTCACATAAGGACCCGTCACCGGACGACTCGCCGGACGGGTCTTACGGGACGGTGATGGCTTGGCTGTGGAGTTTGGCGCTCTTTGGCGGCGTTTTGTGATCGCTCTGAGTCATTAGCTGCCGATGACGAGGATGCTGGCGGCGGCTTCGACGACGTCGTCGGTGATGGTGTCGAGCTGGTTGATCCTGAGCACCCGGCTTATTTGGGGGAAGAGCCGTTCGAGGAGCCGGAAGTTGCCGCGGGTGATCCGTTCAATCGCCGCTATGGCTTGCGCGTCGGTGAAGTCATCGGGGTCGAGGGTTTTTCCGAGCCGTTTCCAGTGACGGTCCAGGACGAACAGGAGCTCCTCGCGTCCGAGGGTGCGGTATTGGTGTGAGAATCCGAGCCGGCTGTAAAGCTGCGGGTAGTGACGGAATCGTTCGTCGATGCCGGGCATGCCGATCAGGATCATCGCGAGATGGGTCCGGTCGTGTTGGTCGCGGAGAAGTTCCAGGGCAGTGGGGGTCAGCCGTTCGGCTTCGTCGACGATGAGCAGCTCGACGAGACGAGTGAGGTCTCCTTGTTTTACCGTCACCACTTCGGGTTTGAGGGACTGGAGGTGCTCTTCGACGCAGATCCCGACTTTGATCTGCCAGTGCGCGAGCTCGGCCATGAGATCCCTGGGCCGGCAGAGGACTTCGGGTGTGTAGAAGACGGTGCGGGATCGGTTCGCGAGGGCATAGTGCTTTGCGTCGTGGTCTCCGCGGGGTCCCCACTCGTTGATGTAGGCCTCGAGCGCGTCCCAGTTCGCGTAGCGGCGGGCGGAGTTGGTTTTCCCGACGCCGGCCGCGCCGTGGCAGATCCCGATGGTCTTCTCTTTCCGCACGGCGTTGGCGAACTCGGTGAAGCGCCGGTGCTCTTTGGTGACGATGAATGCCTGGTTCATCACTCGTCCTCTTCGTAGGTGCGCAGCCGTGGCCGCCGTTTCGTGGTTTCGGGGTTGCGGGGTTCTTCGCGGGTGTAAACGGTGGGGATGCGGTCGTTGATGGCGCGGCGTAGTTGTTTGCGGCGGGCCCGGCGGGCGGTTTCGATATCGCGGAGGCTGAGGCGAAGGTTGGGGTGGGCTTCGTCGATGGCGGTGCAGATGAACGTGTCCCGGTCGTATACGCGGATCTCGGAGATGTCGCGCGGGTCGTACCGGATTGTGATGGTGTGTCCGACGAAGGGGGCCAGGGTCGGGGCGAGGTAGCGCTGGCCTTGGAAATGGATGCCGTCGCGTTGCACGACCCGGCTCTTCGGAACGGTGAGGAGCAGCCCGTCGAGTTCTTCCAGGCTCTGCGGCATGCGGGGAAGCCAGCCATCGCCAACCCACGCGTCGCGCGGCGAGATCCCCAGCTCGCTGTGGACCCTGTCGTTATAGGTGCCAATGAAGTCGCCGACCGCTCCGTCGAGCCCTGCAAGATCGAGGACGGGTGTTGGTGCCCGGCTGCCGGAGCCGAGATGGCCAGGTAGCGCAGCCAGAAGCTCGGTGTTGATGGTGCCGAAGAACCGCTCGATCTTCCCCCGCCCCTGGGGCCGGCCGACGGTTGAGTGGATGATCCTGATATGCAGGGCGATAGCAGTTCTCTCAAGATGGTGGCTGGTGAAGTCGGAGCCGTGGTCCACGTGCAGGATGTCGGGGATCCCGCACATCGCCCAGGTGGGGTCCGTTTTCCGCCAGATTGCCTGCCGGAGGGCAAGGGCGGTGTTAATCGCTGACGGGGTGTCGGTGAAGACCATGTATCCGCAGATGGCGCGGGAGTAGTCATCCATCACGGTGGTCAGCCAAGGCCGGTCGGGTTTCCCATCAGCCCCGACGATGAGGATGTCGAGCTCGGTGTGGTCTGACTGCCATGTCTGGTTCGGATGTTCCGCGCGGCGGCGGAAGACCAGCTCGTGCTTGTCCCGATACGACGCGGGCCCCTCAAGCGCCAGCGTGACCATGGCCGGATCGAGGGCCTGCACGATCTGCCGGACAGTTGCATAGCTCGGCGCCGGCAGCTCGCGCTGTTGCGCATCGGTGGCGGCAAGGCGATGCAACGTGGAGATGCCTGGGCGTGGCCGGGTGAGTGCCAAACGTTCAATGAACGCGACCGTCTCGCTCGACGTTCGGCGGACGCCTTTGTCGCTGCGTGGGTTGGGTTCGAGGGCCGAGATGCCGCCTTGCCGGTAGAGCCGGTTCCAACGTTGCAGCGCCCGGACGGAGATTCCGGTCTCCCGGGCAAGGACAGCGAGCGGGATCTGGTCCTCGACATGAAGCCGAAGAACACGCCACCGCTCCGCCGCGTCCACGAGACACCTACACGGTGGTGCCCTCGCGAGCCGCGAAGGCCTGCTGGTGACGATACAGGGTGGCCCGGCTCCACCCGACGAGTTTCGCCGCGTCCTCCGCGGTGCGGCCCTTCGCCCTCGCCTCGGCGACGAGCTTGAGCTTGTCGGCGACCACGACGGGATCCGACAGGGGTCTGCCGAATCTGGTTCCGCTTTTCCGCGCGGCGGTGATGCCGGCGTTCACGCGTTCGGTGATCAGTTCGCGTTCGTATTCGGCCAACGTGGCGAGCATGTTCAGCATCAACCGGCCCGAGGTCGTCGATGGATCGATGCCGTCCGAGATGCTTTTCACCTGCACGTCCTGCTCCCGGAGGAGCTTGACCGTGTTGAGTACGTCGATCAGGGACCGCCCGAGCCGGTCGACCCGCCACACCACGACGGTGTCACCGGGCTGGGCGTATTCGAGGAGCTTCTTCATTCCGGGGCGCGAGATCGCGGTCCGGCTGCCTGATGTGACATCGGCGAAAATGTCCCGCTCCTGCACGCCCGACTTGACGAGGGCGTCGACCTGCAGCTGCGCGTCCTGGCCCTTGGTGCTGACCCGTGTATATCCGAGATGTCTCACCAGGTCATTCTGCCCCAAAAACCCCTCGATGCGGAGGGATCAAGACGGTTTGCCGCAAGGCATGTTTCCGAGACAGGCCACGCTCCGGAATGTAGCCACTCTTCTCCACAGTTCGAGATGGGCCTGGAGTGTCTTGGAAAACTGTAACTTTATGGGCCAAAGCTAAACCTTGTCGGCAAACAGGAAACTTGTTACATTGGCGACGACATACGATTTCAGTTGGGGGAAATAAAATGGTATGGGTGCTGGCTTTCATTGTAGCGGTCCTTTTATTAGCAATTCTGGGAACCATGCGGGAAGTGGCCATCCTTCGCAGTGAATTGACTTCTTTTCGCGAATTGGTGACGATCCCACCGGAGCCCGAGTGGTTCAGGAAGGGGCGCATGCCACGCGAACTTGCAGACCTCCACGAATTCTATTCCCGCTCCGCACACGACATGCTCGTCGTCATGTTCGTTTCTAGCGGCTGCCCGGGCTGCCGAAAGCTAGTCGATGATCTGCTCCGGAAAGCCGATCTCAGCGGCAATAAGAATCTGCTCTTCGTCACAACGCCGACGGCGCCCTCGGCTTCCGGCAATCCCGCCATGATGCAATCCATCGAACGTGCTGGCTGGACTCTTCACGCCGATGCGGGAAGCGACATTCTTTTCGCCGCTGGCGTCCACGGAACGCCCACTGCAATCGTCATGGACCGTCTAGAAGCAAAGGACTACGAGCCTGCCCCCGATGTGAATTGGGTTGTCCAGCAGCTAGCCCAAAAAGGAGAGTTGGTATGAAAGGCACGGGGGAACGCCCATCCCCGCGGAGCGGGGGAATCGCTCTTGATCGGCGGTCATTCACGCGACTGACCGTCCTCGCGGCAGGAAGCATCGGCTCTCTGGTTGGGTTTGCCCCATCGGCCGCGGCAGCACCGCCCAGCGCCTGCGACTTCGGCACACAACGCCTCTATGGCTGCGACTGTCCAGGAAACTACCAGTACCCCTGCACATGCATCGGCTATTGCACGGACACAATAAGTGAGTGTCAGTTCGGGCCGAGATCAGTGGACTCGTGCACGGTCTACAACACAAGCCCGAATCCCGATATTGGGGCGAAACCCCTCGGCAAGTGCGATCCCGTCCTCCAGACTGGATGGTGCTGCGGCGTTTACTGCTAGTGATATCGAATGACCTAGGAGGTAGAGATGACATGGCATGCAGGTTCTCCCGCGCAAGGCGTAGGGACAGCCAACCACAAAGACTTTTCCCCGCCTAAGCAGGAAAAGCGAGTTGAGAAGCTAACACTTCAGGCAGTGGCCTATGGGGAAAACCCCGCAGATATCGAGCTGCGTTGGTCATACAACGGCGAGTTTTCCCCGGCAACGCGAGAGGCTCTAGTCAAGGCCGTTTTACAAGGCATCCGCGCCGAATTTCGACGAGTATCTGGAGAGTGAACCGTGGACTCGCCGACAGTAGTCCAATTGGCCTCGGTGATTCTCGGTTTTCTCTGGCTCGTAAGTAGCAGCCTAAAAACCCTGTCCTTTGCCCAGTTTCGCGCGGACGTGGAGGCCCTGCTTGGTGGACATTCCGGTCGCTCCATCGGGGTCTTTGTGATCGGCATGGAGATCGCAGCCAGTGCCATGTTGTTTTTCGGCTTCTCGAAAGCGGGCGGCCCCTTTTCGGCGTCACTTGTGATCGCATTTACGGCCTCGTACATCCTCCGGGCAACTAGACTTCGTAACCTGCAGTGCGCCTGCTTCGGTTCACTATCAAAACCATGGTTTCTAGCCAGGTTAGGCCGAACGGCGACGGTTGCAGCTGATTCGGCGGCTGGCGCGTGGGTCTTTGTGCGCAACAGCCTTTTCATTGTTCTCGCTGCAGCCGTATCAGGCTACCCGCCCCTGATTACGGCACTCCTGGTCTCGACGATTGCGACTTTAATGGTGGTCGCTACCTTGACCGAAACCTTGCTCGAATTAAAGGACCGGAAAAAGATCCCCCACCCGGCGCTAAGCGACCTGCTGGCCCGCCGGAGGATAATCTTCGCTACCGATTGGTACTCCGGCGTATGGACATCTTGGATATCGTGTTTCGAGTCCAAGAAGTCGGTTGTTAACTAGACCTCATCGCCTAAAGTCACTTGGCCTGGGACAACGCGGCAGAACGTCTCGGAGCCTTCCACCGGCTCGTAATTTGACAGCGGATGATTGCGGCCTTGATCCAGAAGAGCAGAGTAGCCTCACACCACGTGTTAGGGATGGCTGGCCGAGAATGCTCACCAGAGGTCGGTGATAGGAGACGCCGTACCTGAGACGACGTCGCCCCCTTGTGCGTGCGAGTCCATCCAAGACGATATCCGCTGAAGGTTCCCCTAGCAGGCGCCGAGAGCGCCATTTACCGCTAAGAATTCGCCGCCACTTATCGTTGCGATTCACAGGCTTGGCGCTCTCGGTAACTCCTATTTCGAGCGGTCGTTTCCGGTGGAGGACCCCCTATCGGGACGGTTCAAATTGTCAATTCGGACAGATCCCCAAACGGGACGATGCAGCTCCGTCGACGACGAAAAGCACTCTTTCCCGTTCGCTACCGCGATACCGGAGCACCAAAATTCGACAGTGAACTACGACTGTTAGTGGGTAATGGAAGTCCTTCTTTAACCCAAAAATGGCGGTTACCGCCGTAGCTCCGCGGCCTGTAAAGATCGGTTTTGAGCCGGGCCTTTTCAGCGTAGTCGAGGCCGGAGTCCTCAACGTCTTGAAGTTTTGACATCCAATGCAACGATCCGAGCTGTCAGTAAGCCCCAGGGTGGGCGTGGTCCGTGAGAACCACGCCCACCCTAGGGCTCACCACCTGCTATGAGATTGGATATCGCTGAAGTATCTCCCAGAGGGCCCGGTGTCGGGCCTCGTAATTCTCTGGTGAATTGTAGATAAGTTCTACCTGCAGGCTGTCGACGATGCCAAGGTATGCATCTACTAGCGTTGTGGCATTGCGCGGGTCGAGACTTCTGGGCAGAGCTGCTATGAACAGTGATCTTAGGTCAGCCTCAAAGAGTCGGTACTTGGTGATCACTTCCTCGCGGAGCGCGAGCGGCGGAGCATAGACGGTGCGCAGCAAAAAACGGAAGTCCGCCGACGATGCGTATCTGGGGTGCAGGGCGTTTAGATACTCACCGCCGGGCAAAGGTACACCTGATTCTGCGGCGAAGGCATTGCTTGCAGCGAGACGTTCCTCCCGCAGGGCGATGTCCATGACCTCGTTGAAGAGCGCATCCTTGTTGGCAAAGTGGGCATAGAGGGAAGCCTTTCGCATCCCGGCCTGTTCCGCGATCACCGTGAGCGAGGACGCGTCATAACCGAATTCTGCGAAGTGGTCAACAGCAACGGTGCAAATCTTCTTTGCCGATGGGGACAATGACATTGGGTGCTGATGCTCCGTATTCTTTGGTTCGAAACGATTAGTGGCTGCCGAGATCGGTCACGGCAGGTGCTCGTTTGACGCTCACTGCCACGATAGCAATGGCAACCGCACCGACCACCATCAGGAATGCCAGCCAGGCCAGTGGCCCTGCTTCGACCATTACTCCTGCGATGGGGGTAGCGGCCGAGGAGATGATGAGCTGGAATGCTCCTAGCAGGGCTGCGGTAGAACCCAGGGACGTGTGCTGGGAAGCCATGGCCAGTGCCATAAGTGTCGCTTCCGCGATACCAATGCCGAAAAGGGAAATGAACATGCCAATGACGATACCCGGTAGACCCATTCCCAACAGCGTCAGCACGAAACCGACCGCGGCACCGAGCGCGACGATGATCGTCCCAGCCATTCCTAGTGCACCAGCACCGAATCGTGTCACGGTGCGCCCAGCGACAATGGCACCGAACATAACGGCAAGTCCTGTTCCTCCGAACACGAGCCCGAAGGTGTTGGCGTCAAGGTCAAAATGACCTTGGTAGATAAATGGTGCACCTCCGATGTAGCCAAAGAGGAAAAAGAACACCGCGGACAGCCCTAAGGCGGGAAGCAAGAATCCGGAATCCTTTGCGATTCGCTTGTAAGTGCTAAGCACCATTCCCAGCCGGAGGGAGGATCGGGTCTCCACCGGGAGGGTCTCACGCAGGTTGGCTGTCGAGTTGGCCAGTGCGATGGCAGCCAGACCTGCAAGAACCAGCAGCACTGCACGCCAGCCAAAGTGCTGGTCAACGAACCCGCCAAGGGTCGGTGCAAGCACCGGCGCAAGGCCCTCGATTGTCATCAACAATGCGAAGAGCTGAGCGGCGCGCACTCCCTGAGCGGCATCTCGAACCATGCTCAAGGCCACGACGAGAGTCAGCGCCGCCGCGAGCCCTTGCAAGGTGCGAGCCGCTAGAAGGGTTCCCATGGTTGGGCTGGCTGCCGCCCAGAGAGACGCCAGAAGAAATACCACTAGGGCGCCCAAGAGGGGCCGACGTCGTCCGAATGCATCGGTGAGTGGGCCAAAAATTAGTTGCCCCGCACCCATCGCCAGCAGGTAAACCGTGAGGGTCAACTGGCCTGACGCTGCGGTTCCGTTGAGTTGCTGGACGATGTCGGGCAGGGAGGCCAGGTACATGTCGGTGCCGGCAGGGCCCAGGATGGTTACCAGTGCTAGCGACACCGCGAACCACGCACCCACCTTCCGTTGGCGCTGAATAGTAGTCACTGTAGGGATCTCCTCAAAAGTCGAATGAACTCACTTACTTGCCTACCTACCGATAGGTAGGCAAGCAACTCTATTCCACCACGGAAGTCATTTGTGAGCAATCCAGACGGAGCGTGACTGGTGTCACGCTCCCCACTCGATGGGTATAAGAGAGCTCTGAGGGAGTATGCGGAGGAGCTTCCGAGCACACTTCCGGCCGGCCTGTGAGGAAAACTGTCGTGGGGAATACCCAATGCGGAGGTATCTGCTGTCCCGTTTAGCGTTCCCCTCTGGACACCCCATCAACGTCGGAGCTGACATTGCTTTGCGCGATCCGGCCGGCCGTCGCCGGACCCGCTTGAGGGCACGGGGCCGCCGTCCCGAGGTCTTAGGACACTCCGCGCAATCGACTTTGGAAAACGATGAGCCCCTTATGCTTGCGCCGAGCCGCAGACAGGAATGCAGCTCTCTAGGCCGTAGCTCAAGGTCATGAAGCATTTGTAGACTAGCCCCACAGGCGGTATCAAGTGGGAAGAAGGGCTGGGAGTAACCATGGAACGAAAAACCACTAACCCAAGGCTAAGGGTTCTAGTCGGTACCTTGGTGGGATCCGCTGCCCTTGCTCTGTTCAGCACTTGGATACCAGCAATCATTGTCGGGATCGTCATTGCCCTTGTCGCTGTCGCTTTATCGGTTCAGATTGCGGTTGTTGCAAGAACCGTGTCACGGGACTCTGGTGCGGTCCACGCTGGCCCGACTATCCTGGGCACTGCTTGGGTTTCAGCCACGGCTTGTGTGCTCCAGATCGCGTGGTCTTCGTACCAGCTCTTGGCCAACGGTATAGTTCTGGCTGCCGTTTCTGTCTTTGCTGGATTGATCCTTGCGACGGTTCCCCTGAGCGCGCTGAAGAGTATGCCCAGAAGAGACCGTCATCCGGTCGGAACAAACTGATCCTTGCTGCTCGCCCGCTGGGAATTCGTGTATTGGACGACAAGCAGCTGAATCGAAATTGTTGGACGTGTGGCGCCCGCGAGCACCATCCCGCAGTGGGTTCCACTTGCGGGCATTGATATGTTCAAACCAAAGTCGATCTGCCCTAGACACACCCCCTCGGGTGGATTTCCGCACGGATCATCCTCAGACCCGATGGGTAAGGCAACTCTCTTCCCCGTCGAGGGTGTAGAGAAGGATCGAGGTAGCGCCACTGAATCGGCGCTTAAACGGATATGCCAAAATGAGAGCCCTATGAAAGAGCCCTCTGCAAATATCCACCCACTGGACCAAGATCGCGACCAGATCAGCGCAGCCTTCGTCCAGGATTTGGCCGCTGAAGTCGCAACCCGCTACGGCGGCACACTCACGCGGATGCAGCGAGCAAACGGATCCTCAAACGCGACATGGGTCGGTGACGGCATCGCCGTACGAATCGCGCATACACCCGTCGACATGGCTCGAGAGGTTGCGCTCGTGCGGGCTCTGCCGCGAGAGGTCGGACACCCAGAGATCCTCGGCGAGGGCACTATCGCAGGCCACGGCTGGATCGTGAGTGCAGAGATCCCCGGTCAGAATCTCCAAGAGGCATGGCCTACACTGACGCCTGCTGAGCAGGAATCAGCAGTGCGTCAGCTGTGGGCCCGCGCCCACAGCGTGCACGACTCGAGCCCGTACCTCAGGACGCTTGTCGCGTCGCACGGTGGTTTCGTGCCAGCAACGATTGACGCTGCCACCGCGTCGGCTAAACACGCCGAAGTCGCGCTGGGACTGTCCAGCGCCCAGCAGGCGCAGCTCCACGAAGTCATCGAGGACTACTTCCGGGCTGCACCCTTAGTAGAGCAAACCGTCAACCATGGCGACCTCGCGCTGATGAATGCCTTATGGGACGGTGAAGTCGTCGCCCTGCTGGACTTTGAGTTCGCCGTGCTCGCTCCGATCGAGATCGACCTGTGCCGGCTGGTCTACGAGGCCCGCATATCCGAGGAGGGCCATTGCGTTGATTCGGCGGCAGGCAACGCGGCGGTTGAGATTGCCGCTCGTCATATGGATCTGATTCATGGTCGTACGCTTATCCGTGGCGCAGCGATTCTCGACCAGCTCCGTGACCTTGAGATCTGGCTGGCCCTTGGCAGCGACGAGGAACGACTCCAGAACTGGCGACCGGACCGCCTGCTCACCGCCCTGCTTGAAGACGAGGGCGGCTATCTCGCCCCCCTGCTCAGGTAGCCCGAGCTCCCACGATGCGGTGAACAGCATCGATTCGATGAGCGCAGAACGGCCTTAACCACCCCACGAAGGCTGCGGGCGGAGGTGTGACCGTTACCACGACCCTCATTCTCCGCAACAGAGACCGCTTCGCTGATCCTTGACCTCAATGCCACCGTGAGGAGAAGTATCGGTCACAGAACACGACCAAAGAGCGCCAAGCTCCACACATATGCACGGGACACCTCGGCCGATGTCCGGTGGAGGTTCGGCTATTGAGGCGCAGGAGGCGAGGATTCGAAGAGTCGAATTCACTCCTTGTTGTTGCGGCGTTCCTTGGACGCCTGAAGGAAGCGTTCTTGGTAGGCAGAATAGGCCTCTGCATGGCGAGCGTGTTCCTCAGGTGTGGTCGAAGGAGGGAGCTCAACCGGGGGCATGTAGCGGTCAATAGCCTCGATTTTGAGCGGATACCCGAACTTGTCTTTCATCGCCATTCAACAACGATAGGCCTTATTCAACACGGGAACAGTTGCCTCCCATGGGGTTCCGCTTGTGGCGTCACTCCACTCAACCTACGGTTATGGAATGCTTGTTGTTGGGTCCATAGTCATTCGTGTGAGCGACCTGCAAAAACAGATTCAATTTTGGTCTGATGCTCTCAATTACGCTGTGCGTGAGCCGATTGATGATGACTTCGCACTGTTATTCGCCACCGATGGAACTGGTCCGAATGTCTCCCTCGACGCGCACCGCTCTGAGCGGATATTGCCACCGCGCATGCATCTGGACTTGTACGCAGAGGACCAAGCGGCTGAAGTTCACCGACTGACGACTCTCGGTGCCACCAAGGTGGATTGGGGTCGATGCCCCGACGATGCAGATTACGTCATCATGCAAGACCCCGAGGGAAACCGGTTCTGCGTCATTGAGGCGGCCGAGTGGTCGGGCTGGAGAAGTTGGCGGACAACAGCCGCTAGCTGAGAGCCGCGGTCATCCCACTCCGGGACGCCCGTTTGGGTTCCACTTGCGGAAAATCCGGATACGCCGTTGACCGTAAACAGACAGGCTAATGGACCCCGTTCAGGGCATCGCGGATTGCGGCAGCAACCCGCTCAGGCATCCCGGCCAGGTCGAGCGGAGCCCGACCTGCCACTTGGTGCGGGACGAAGTGCTGCCACCCGAGGTCAAAACAGAGCAACGCCCGCAAGTCGGCCCGCCGATCCACCCGTACGCCCGCAGCACGCTCGTACATCGTCAAATAGGCACCAGCCGTCTCGGCGTCAAACAATACGGCCAGATTGAGCCTGCAGTGGCCGACGTCGCTGCCCCGGTTGCCGGTCGCCGCGTCGGGCCAGTCCACAACGCCGGTGAGTCGCCTGTCATCCCACAACACATTGAAGTGCTGGTAGTCGCCGTGCGCAAAGACCGTTTCGCCGCCCAGCGGTCCCGACGCAGCCTCGCGGGCCGCATCGCGCAGACCACGGTCAGACAACCAGTCCAGTGGGGCGGTGGCGCCCGCCGTAGCGGTCCGGCACGGGCACAGGCTCGCCGTCACCGTTCCCGGCGTCCGCGGAGGTTCGTGGCCGGTCGGGTACGGCGTGGATCGCCGCCTGAGTGGTCGCGAGTTGGCCCAGCCAGGAACGCATGTCTGCCGGAGCCAGGTCCGGCTGCCCGGTCAAGGCGGACGTGAGTGTGCAGGGCACCCCGGTCTCGACGCCGTCCGCGTCCATTGCGAGGAGTTGAGGTGCAGGCACCCCGTGACCACGTATCGCCGTCAGCGCGGACGCTTCGCGTGTTACCTGGGCCTCAGCCTCGTCATCGAACTGCCAGCGGCGCAGCACCACATCCCGGGCTCCACTCGGAGCCTCGACAGTGATTCGGTCCATGTCTGCGGTGACTCCGCCCTGCAGGCGCGCGACGGCGGTTACCCGGGCATGCGCATGCACATGGCGCCGAACCCACTCCAAGACCTCTCGCGCCGGAGGCTCGTACTGGCGGGGCATCACGTCAGTCTGGCATGGCGTGCTGGCTTTGTCTCCCGACGCTTCATCCCACGAGAAGTACTAGGCCGAGTCAACAGGAGCTAACGATTCATCAGCTTGGCCGGCATTCCGAGCGATCGTCTTCGGAAAACGACAGCCGGGCTCAGTGGAACGCTAATGGATGGCAGGTTAGATGAGTTGCCCACAACTAAATTGTGCACTATTCTTAATTTATGCAGATCAACCCGCTGGCTCTCGACGAGCAATTATGCTTCCCGCTCTATTCCAGTGAGAAGACCGTCGTGGCTGCCTACCGCCCGTTGTTGGCGCCGTTGGGCCTGACCTATCCGCAATATCTGGTCATGCTCGCCCTGTGGGAGCAGGACGGTCAACCGGTTTCCACGCTTGGACGGCGGCTCGGTCTCGACTCAGGGACCCTGTCACCGCTGCTGAAGCGGCTGGAAGCCTCCGGCCGCATCCAACGGCATCGCGGCACTGCCGATGAGCGCGTGGTCACGGTCCAGTTGACTTCCGAGGGCGCGGCCCTGCGCGAGGACGCCGTTGGGATTCCAGCACGTCTGTTCGCCCAGCTGGGCCTAGAGGCAGCGGAAGCAGTCGAGCTGCGCCGGCTACTGGCCAAGATCTGTTCCACCGGGCAGGCAACGCCTGCCCGCACCGACAACCCCAAGGATCCATCATGAAGACTCTCTACACCGCTGAAGCACTCGCCACCGGTGGCGGCCGCGACGGGCATGTCACCTCCACCGACAACCGGGTCGACCTCGATCTGGCCATCCCGCAATCCATGGGCGGTTCAGGTGCCGGTGCCAACCCCGAACAACTCTTCGCCGCCGGCTACGCCGCGTGCTTCCACAGTGCACTGCAGATGGTGGCCCGCGAACGCCAGATCGACGTCGATGGGTCCAGCGTCGGCGCCCAGGTCCACCTCGGTGGGCTCGAGTCCGGAGGGTTCGGCCTGGCAGTGACCCTGGAAGTCACCCTGCCCGCTGTGGACGCGACCGTGGCCAGCGAGCTGGCCGAGGCGGCCCACCAGGTGTGCCCCTATTCCAATGCCACCCGAGGCAACATCGAGGTCGACCTCCGCGTCTCCGACGACTGAACACTGGCACACTGTCCCCATGGAGGAGATGGAGCCGGATACCAGCTACACCACGATCGAAGGGGTGCCCTATGTGCGCCTCTTCGTCGAAAATGGGGAGAGCCCGGTCTGGACGTGGGAGCCCGTGGCCTATGACGAACTGGCGCTGCCGGCCGAACTCGAAGCCAGGATGCGTGCCTGGGAAACCGAGTTCACCGACCACGACATCGACACCGCGTCCACCGGGGTCCTGTCTCGACGCCACCGGGCCGAGGGGATCCTGCTGGCCACACAACTGGCCGCCGAACTCGGCTCGCCGTTGGCCGTACACTATGCCCCGGCCTCGCCCGAGGAGGCCGGGGGCTCCGACAGCCTGGGGACCTACCGACCCTCGCTGGCGGACCCCGAGATCTTCCATGTGGACACCTTCCCGGTGCGCCCGGGGGTCACCCGGCGGCTCATCTGGATGCTCCGGCACCCCTTCGAATTCCCCGGTGATGCGGCCGACGCCTCAGGGCTCGACGCCGACTGGAGCGACCTGGACGACGAAGGGGAAGAGGACGACGGCGAGTCCTCCTGACCCGGCCGCCGGGATGTCCACCCCCGCCGCCGAGTGCGCGATACTGGAGGCATGGAGTTTCGCGAACCGCCACATATCAACCCCGCCCCGGATGCCCCCCGGCGCATCGTCCTGCTCGGTTCGACCGGGTCGATCGGCACCCAGGCCATCGACGTCGCCGATGCAGCCCCCGACCGGTTCCGCATCGTCGCGCTCGCCGGCGGCTCCAACCTCGAACTCCTGGCCCGGCAGGCGGTGCACACCCGGGCCGAGGTCGTCGCGCTCGCCGAGGGGGACGTCGATGAGCTCAAGGCGCGCATCCACGCCCATGCCGAGCTTGCCGGACACAGCTCCTACCGCCCCGAACTGCTCACCGGCCCCACGGCGACGGCACGCATCGCCGGCTACCCGGAAGCCGACGTCGTCCTCAACGGCGTCACCGGCTCGATCGGGTTGGCCCCGACGCTGGCGGCCCTGAAGGCGGGACACCTGCTGGCGTTGGCGAATAAGGAATCGCTGATCACCGGTGGCGCCCTGGTGAAGCAGGCCGCCGCGCCGGGCCAGCTGGTTCCGGTGGACTCGGAACATTCGGCTCTGGCCCAGGCCCTGCGTGCCGGCACCACCGCGGAAGTCGCCCGACTGATCGTCACCGCCTCGGGAGGCCCGTTCCGCGGGATGGGCCGGGACGCCCTGGAAGACGTCACCCCCGCCCAGGCGCTGGCCCACCCCACCTGGGAGATGGGCAAGGTTGTGTCCACCAACTCGGCGACCATGGTCAACAAGGCGTTGGAGGTCATCGAAGCCCATCTGCTCTTCGACGTCCCGCTTCAGAAGATCGACGCCGTCGTCCACCCGCAGTCGATCGTGCACTCCATGGTCGAGTTCATCGACGGCTCCACCATCGCCCAGGCCTCTCCGCCGGATATGCGCCTGCCGATCGCCCTGGGCATGGGCTGGCCGGCCCGGGTCCCCGGCGCGGCGGCGGCCTGTGACTTCACCACCGCCTCGACCTGGACCTTCGAACCGCTGGACGAGGAGGCCTTCCCGGCGATCCGCCTGGCCAAGCAGGCAGCGAAGACCTCTGCCACCCATATGGCCGTCTACAACGCGGCGAACGAGGAAGCCGTCGCGGCCTTCCACGCAGGACGCATCCGGTTCCCCGAGATCGTGGACGCCGTCGCCGATGTGGTGGGCAAATACGACGCCGGGGCCATCGTCGGCGATGAACTCAGTGTCCAGTCGGTACTCGTGGCCGAAGCGTGGGCACGAAAGAGCGCCCAGGATCGTTGGGGACAATTGTGACAGTCATCCTCTTCATTGCCGGCGTCCTGATCGTTGCGATCGGTGTTGCCGTGTCCATCGCCCTGCACGAGGTCGGCCACCTGGTCCCGGCCAAGCTCTTCGGCGTGCGTGTGCCGCAGTACATGATCGGCTTCGGCAAGACGATCTTCTCGCGCCGGCGCGGAGAAACCGAATACGGGGTCAAAGCGATCCCTCTGGGCGGCTACATCTCGATGATCGGGATGTTCCCTCCCGCCGAGGCGACAGCGGTGGAGGGCAAGGTCAAGGCCGCCAGCACGGGAATGTTCACCCAGCTGGCCAATGAGACCCGTCAAGCGGCCGCGGAGCAACTGCGCCCCGGGGATGAGCACCGGATGTTCTATAAACTCCCGGTATATAAACGCGTCATCATCATGCTCGGCGGCCCGTTCATGAACCTGGTCATCGCCTTCGTGCTCTTCGCCGTGCTGATCAGCGGTTTCGGCTCCATCCAGCACACCACCAACATCTCAGAGGTCTACCAGTGCGTGGTCAGCCAGGCGGATCAGAAGGCCCGCGGCGGCGACGACGCTGCTGCCAACTGCCAGGCGGGAGATCCTGCGGCACCTGCCTACGAAGCTGGACTGCGCCCCGGGGACCGCATCACCTCTTTCGACGGCCACCAGGTCAAGGAGTGGCAGTGGGACGATCTCTCCGAACTCATCCGGGCCGACGCCGGAAAAACTGTTCCGATTACCTACCTGCGTGACGGATCGGAACATCAGACTACGATCACTCCGCGGTTATCGCAGCAACCTGCCCTGGACATCAACGGGAGGATCAAAACCGACGCCAACGGCAATACCGAACTGGTCAACGTCGGCTTCGTGGGCATGGGCTCCGAAAACGTGCAGATGACGTTGCCATTGTCCGAAGTGCCACCTGCGGTGGGTCAGAACGTGCGGGCCGTCGCCGGCATTGTCGTGGACTTACCGGCTCGGCTGGTTGCCGTCGGTCAGGCGGCGTTCTCCTCGGCCCCACGTGACCCGAACGGGCCGATGTCGGTCGTCGGAGTCGGCCGGATCGCCGGCGAGGTCAGCGCCATGGACGAAATCCCGATCAAGGACCGCATCGCCACGCTCTTCGGTCTGGTCGCCAGCCTGAACGTCGCGCTGTTCGTCTTCAACCTCATTCCATTGCTTCCCCTGGACGGCGGCCATGTGGTCGGCGCCCTCTGGGAAGGCCTGCGCCGTTTCGTCGCCCGCGTCTTCAAACGTCGGGACCCGGGGCCGGTGGACATCGCCAAACTCATGCCCCTGACCTACGTGGTGGGCGTCCTGTTGCTGGGTATGGGTGCGCTGCTGATCTATGCGGATATCGTCAAACCGGTGAATATTTTTGGGTGATCGACGCACCACCGGCACCACGCTGCGCGGGAGCGCCCTCGTCGCGGCCACCCTGGCCCTGGGGCTCCTCGTGGCCGGATGCACCGCGAACGCCCCGGGGAACGACGCCGGAAACACGGCGGCGTCGTCAGGGGCGAACCCCGACCGCGTCGTGTTGGCCGAGCCGGAGCCGGGCATCAGCCACCTGGGTGGGGACACCGGGGATATGGCACTGGAAGCCAGCGAGGCGTTCTTCGCGAAGGCACCCGCCGTCGTCGTCCTCGGAAACGACGACGCCGACTCCTCCACGCGGGCCGCGGGGCGGGCCGGCGAACTCGGCATCCCGGTGCTCATGGCCCCCGAGGGGGCTTCGGAGCAGAAGGACTTCGACGAGGAATTGAAGCGTCTGGGGGCGGGCACCCTCATCGCCTACGGGCCCCTGTCCGAGGCGGTGGCGGGGGACCGGGACGTCGTGGACGGGGAGGACCCGGACGCGGAACCGCCCTCCATCGATGCAGCAGAAAAGGCGACCGACCCCGGGTTCGCGGTCGTTGTCCGGGCGGGGAAGAAGGCAGACCCGGCGGCGGGACCGGCCTTGGCCACCGCCGAAGCCGCGGGGGCGGACCGGGCGAGGATGAAATCACCCGATCCGCGGGCCGACACGAACCGGGAATTCTTCGGTGACCATGCGGGCGCGCAGCTTCTCACGCTCGGAAAGGGGTTCGCCAAACCGGCAGAGTTCTCTGCCCTGGCAGCCACTGCAGCCGGTGGACAGGAACTTCCCGGCGGCGGGCAGCTCGTGTTCCCGGACCGGCGCCTGATCGGGCTCTACGGCTCACCCGGCACCTCCTCCCTGGGCGCCCTGGGGGAGCAGGACCTCGACGGAACGATCAAACGGGCCCGGGAACTGGCCGCCGAATACCAGCCCCATAGCAAGGAAAAGGTCCAGCCCGCCTTCGAGATCATCGCCACGGTCGCCTCCGCAGCCCCCGGTGCGGACGGGAAGTACTCCCGCTACACCCCGGTGGACACCCTGGAACCCTGGGTCAAGGCGGCACAAGAGGCCGGGATCTATGTGGTGCTGGACCTGCAACCCGGACGCAACGACTTCCTGACCCAGGCCAAGCACTACGAGAAGCTGCTGGCCTACCCGAACGTGGGCATCGCCTACGACCCGGAATGGAGGCTGAAGCCCGGGCAACGGCATATGGAACAAATCGGTTCCGTCGACGCCGCGGAACTGAACCGGACCAACGACTGGCTGGCCGCACTGACCCGGAAGAAGGAACTGCCGCAGAAGGTCGTCATTCTCCATCAGTTCCGGCGGAGCATGATCACGGACCGTTCCACGCTGGACACCACCCACCCCGAGTTGGCGATGGTCCTGCATGCCGACGGCCACGGCACCCCGGGGATGAAACTGGCGACCTGGAAGAACCTGCGTCGGGACCTGCCCGACGGCATCAGGATGGCGTGGAAGAACTTCATCGACGAGGACTCCCCGACCTTCACCCCCGAGCAGACCTTCGACCTCGAGCCGAAACCGTGGTTCGTCTCCTACCAGTAGCCGGTCCACCGGCCTGTCGCGGGGAACGTACACTGGTGCCCATGACGATTTTTGCCGTGGAATACGTATACGCAGCTGATTCCGAAGCCGCCCGGGACGAACACCGCCCCGCGCACCGTGCCTTCCTGGGGACCCTGACCGACGGGTTCTCCCTCGTGGCTTCCGGCCCCTACGTGGATGGCTCGGGGGCCCTGTTGCTGATCAAGGCACCCTCCGAGGAGGCCCTCGCCGCGAAGCTCGGCGAAGACCCGTTCAACGCCAACTCCCTGGTCGCGGCACTGCGCCTGACCGAATGGAGCCCCGTGACCGGTGAGCTCTCTCACCACGTCTGATCCACTATCGGGCCCCATTTTCCCCTCGGAAGGGGGATAATGGGGCCTGGATGAACACCCCTGAAAACCCGGAGGATAATTTGACCTCGGTCAGCCTTGGAATGCCAGCCGCCCCACCACCGGTTCTGGCCCCGCGACGGAAAACCCGACAGATCAAGGTCGGGGCCGTCGGTGTTGGTTCGGAATCCCCGATCAGCGTGCAGTCGATGACCACCACGCCGACCACCGACATCAACGCCACGTTGCAGCAGATCGCCGAACTCACGGCCTCGGGCTGCGATATCGTCCGGGTGGCCTGCCCGTCGCCCGATGATGCCGAGGCCCTGCCGATCATCGCCAGGAAGTCACAGATTCCCGTCATCGCGGACATCCACTTCCAGCCGAAGTACGTCTACGCGGCGATCGAAGCCGGCTGCGCGGCAGTGCGCGTGAACCCGGGGAACATCCGCAAATTCGACGACCAGGTCAAGGAGATCGCCCAGGCGGCCAAGGACCACGGCACCTCGATCCGCATCGGCGTCAACGCCGGCTCCCTGCACCCGAGCCTGATGAAGAAGTACGGCAAGGCCACCCCCGAGGCGCTCGTCGAATCAGCGGTCTGGGAGGCGTCCCTGTTCGAGGAACACGACTTCCACGACTTCAAGATCTCCGTCAAGCACAACGACCCGGTCGTCATGGTCCGCGCCTACGAGCTGCTGGCCGAACAGGGCGACTGGCCCCTGCACCTGGGCGTGACCGAAGCCGGTCCGGCCTTCCAGGGCACCATCAAGTCCGCGACGGCCTTCGGCGCACTGCTCTCCCAGGGCATCGGCGACACCATCCGGGTCTCCCTCTCCGCCCCGCCGGTCGAGGAGATCAAGGTCGGGGACCAGATCCTGCAGTCGCTGAACCTGCGTCCCCGCAAGCTCGAAATCGTATCCTGCCCCTCCTGCGGCCGGGCCCAGGTCGATGTGTACAAGCTGGCCGACGAGGTCACGGCCGGGCTCGAGGGCATGGAGTTCCCGCTGCGCGTGGCCGTCATGGGGTGCGTCGTCAACGGACCCGGCGAAGCCCGCGAAGCCGATCTCGGCGTCGCCTCCGGCAACGGCAAGGGACAGATCTTCGTCAAGGGGGAAGTCATCAAGACCGTCCCCGAGGACCAGATCGTGGAGACCCTCATCGAAGAAGCCGGACGCATCGTAGAGGAAATGGAAGCCGCGGGGGATGCCACCGGTGGCGTCCCGAGTGTTTCGGTCTCCTGATCCAAAGCAACACCATGCGGTGTCATCTGGTTCCGCCACGGGCCGGAGTCTGCAAGACTTTGGCATAAGCCGCCACCGCAGGCGCCGGGAAGGGGAAGGAATGTCCAGGATCCTCTCCCGTGCACTCCCATGGTTCCCTCCGGCGAAGCTGCGCTACAGCGGTGGCGAACCCTTCGGGGACACCGTCCGCGTCCTGGCCGACGAGGATACCGCCGCCCTGCGGGGCCTCGTCGCCCGGGACCCGGTGTCCAACATCTTCATGGACGCCCAACTGGCGGCCACCGGTTCCGCGGCACCGACCCCGACGGGGTCCCTGGTGCTGGGACGCTACGACGCCGGTGAACTGAGCGCGGCACTCTGGGTCGGCGCGAACCTGGTCCCCATCCAGGCCGGGCCCGACGACGCACTGGCCTTCGCCACCGCGGTCCTGGGCATGGAACGCCAGGTCTCCTCCATGTTCGGTCCGGCCTCTGCCGTGCTGCCGCTCTGGGACTCGCTGCGGCCCGAATCCCCGCAACGCGCCTTCGATGTCCGGCCCTCCCAACCCTTGATGGTCTTGGACCGGCAGCCGCGGATCCTTCCATCCACCGCCGTCCGGAGATCGACGATGGCCGATTTCGACGCCGTCCTGCCGGCCTGTGCCGCCATGTTCGAAGAGGAACTGGGGTACTCGCCCTTGGGTGCCGGCGCCCCCTTCTACCGTTCCAGGGTTCGTTCGCTGATCCGCCAGGGACATTCCTTCGTGGACCGCCCGGCGGATGGCGGCATCCGCTTCAAGGCCGAACTCGGGACCGTTTCCCCGCACGCCACCCAGATCCAGGGGGTCTGGGTCTCCCCGGAACACCGCGGAGAAGGCATCTCCGGGCCGGCCATGGCCGCGGTGGCGGGATCGGCACTGGCCCTGTCTCCGGTCACGAGCCTGTACGTGAACGACTACAACCTCCCGGCCCTGGCCACCTACCGCCGCGCCGGATTCGAACAGGTCGGGGAATTCGCCACGGTCCTGTTCTGAATCCGCAGTGCTGCGGTCCTGCCTCGCGGGCTCCACGTTCGCTAGGGTGGGGGAGAACATCCGGCACCCACGGGGCCGGTTCCGGCCTGCGAAACGGGGGACCCATGGACGGGGCATCGTCTGCAGCCAGAGGTGGCAGGACCGCCGCAGTGCTTCTGGCCCTGCCATTGGTCCTGAGCGCCTGCACCGGCGGCGATCCGGGGGGACCGTCCGAGGCCGGCGGCAGCGGGTCAGCGGACCCGGCGCCGTCGTCGTCCTCCGCTGCCGCGTCCCCGAGCAGCAGCGAAGCTCCCGCGAGCAGCAGTGCCCTGCCCCCGCTGACGGGCCCGCTGCCGTCCTTCACCGCCGATGAATTGGCCGAGGCGGCCCATGAACTGGCCGAAAACCATCCCGGGGCCCGGGTCCGGACGGCCAAGGAGATCGCCGGACAGACCGAAACCGGGCAGGCCCTGCTCGACGACATGGACATCACCCCCGCCCAATGTGCGCCGTTCATGGACAACCAGGAAGCCACGTTGCCCGCCGGGGCGGTCATCACCTCGGTGACCATCCCCGGGGATACGGTCAACCGGGAAAGCTACGTATCGCTGGCCTCCTACCCCGATCCCGAAGCCGCCGCCGCCGCCGTCTCCCGCACCACGGATCTGGTCAGCCGCTGCGGGACCTTCGACCTGCATCTGGGCGACACCGACGCGACCGCCACGGTGGACCGGGAGAAGACGACGACGGATGCCGAAGCCACCGTGGGCTACCGTATGGATGTCGCCGCCGGGGAACAGGGGGTGGCCAGCTACACCGTTTCCGGCAGCGATGGAGCCGTGGTGGTCTCGGCCACCACGCGCGACGAGCAGGAGGAAGACATCGTTCCCGAGGATGTGGCCGAGCAGCTCGATGAGGCGCTGGAAGCATTGCGAACGCAATGACGCGGCCCGCGGGCCCTACGCTGTTCGGCCCTTCGTCGGGCAGCGGGTAAATTGGAAGCGTCCCGACCCGGACATCAACCCACACGACCAGCGGCCCAGCCCGCGGAAACGGACAGCAAGCGTGGTCCTGCGACTTTCCACCATGTTCCTGCGCACCCTGCGCGAAGACCCGGTTGACGCCGAGGTCGCCAGCCATAAGCTGCTGGTGCGGGCCGGCTACATCCGCCGCGCCGCCCCCGGCATCTACAGCTGGCTCCCGTTGGGCCTGCGCGTCCTGGCGAAGGTCGAGGCGATCGTCCGTGAGGAAATGAACGCCATCGGCGGCCAGGAAGTCCACTTCCCGGCCCTGCTGCCGCGCGAACCCTACGAGGCCACCGGCCGCTGGACCGAATACGGCGACGCCCTCTTCCGGCTCCAGGACCGCAAGGGCGCCGACTACCTGCTGGCACCGACCCACGAGGAGATGTTCACGCTCCTGGTGAAGGACCTCTACAACTCCTATAAGGACCTGCCGGTCTACCTCTACCAGATCCAGAACAAGTACCGGGACGAGGCCCGCCCCCGCGCCGGCCTGCTCCGCGGCCGCGAATTCATCATGAAGGACTCCTACTCCTTCGACATCGACGACGTCGGTCTGGACACCGCCTACGCCAAGCACCGCGAGGCCTACCTGAAGATCTTCTCCCGCCTGGGCCTGGAGATCCTGCCGGTCAAGGCCACCGCCGGGGCCATGGGTGGTTCCAAATCCGAGGAGTTCCTGCACCCGACCCCGGTCGGGGAAGACACGTTCGTGCGTTCGGCCGGCGGCTATGCGGCCAACGTGGAGGCCGTGACCACCGTCGTGCCCGAAGACATCGACTACTCCACGCTGCCGGCGTGCCAGATCAAGGACACCCCCGACACCCCGACCATCGACACGCTGGTGGCCGTCGCCAACGAGGTGGCCCCCCGGGACGCCGGCGAGTGGACCGCAGCGGATACGCTCAAGAACGTCGTCATCGCCGCGAAAATGCCCACCGGGGAGCGCCGGCTGGTCGTCATCGGCCTGCCGGGGGACCGGGCGGTGGACCTCAAGCGCGTCGAGGCCAATATCGCCGGCCACCTGGAGATCGGCGGCGAAGTGGAGATCGAGGCAGCCACCGAGGACGACCTGAAGAAGAACCCGTCGCTGGTCAAGGGCTACATAGGTCCCGGCAACGGACTCGATCATGCGGTGCTGGGCACCGAGGCGGCCAGCGGGGTCCTCTACCTGGTGGACCCGCGCGTCGTTTCCGGTACCTCCTGGATCACCGGTGCCAACGAACCCGGACGCCACGTCTTCGGCCTGGTCGCCGGTCGCGACTTCGGTTGGGACGGCACCATCGAATGCGTGGAGGTCCGCGAGGGCGACCCCGCCCCCGATGGCTCCGGGCCGCTGCGCACCGCACGAGGCATCGAAATGGGTCATATCTTCCAGCTGGGCCGCAAATACGCCGAATCACTGGAACTGAAGGTCCTGGACCAGAACGGCAAGCTCGTCACGGTCACGATGGGCTCCTACGGGGTCGGGGTCACGCGAGCCGTGGCCGCGTTGGCCGAAACCAACCACGACGACCGTGGGCTGATGTGGCCGCGCAACGTCGCCCCCGCCGACGTACACCTCATGGTGACCGGCAAGGGCGCCGAGCTCTTTGCCGAAGCCGAACGCATCGCCGCAGCGCTCGACGCCCAGGGCATCGACGTCATCTTCGACGACCGCCCGAAGGTCTCCGCCGGGGTGAAGTTCGGTGATGCCGAACTGGTCGGGGTCCCCACCATCGCCGTCGTGGGCCGTGGCCTGGCTGAAGGTCTGGTGGAAGTCAAGGACCGGGCCTCCGGGACCGCCGAGAACATCCCGGTGGCCGATGTGGTGGGCCACCTCGTCGACGCCGTTCGCGGCTAGGCGGTCACCCGGTGGACTGGGCGTCCCTGCTGGAGGGCTCCGGGCTGGTGGACCTCCAGCTGGGCACCGTGTTGCTGGTGCTCGTCGCGGGTCTGGCTGCCGGCTGGATCGATGCCGTCGTCGGTGGCGGGGGACTGCTCCAGTTGCCGGCCTTGTTGCTGGTCCCCGGCATCACGCCCGTCCAGGCGCTGGCCACCAATAAGCTCGGCTCGGTGTTCGGCACGACGACCAGTGCCATCACCTACTACCGCCGGGCCAACCCCGACCTGAAGACCGCATTGCAGATGGCCGGCATCGCCCTGATCGGCAGCTTCGGCGGCGCGATCGTGGCCACCCTGTTGCCCGCGGCGGTCTTCAAGCCGATCATCGTCGCCGCGTTGGTCGCCGTGGCGATCTTCACCGCCGTCAGACCCACGGTCGGGGAGCTGACGACCCTGCGCCATACCGGTCGCCGGCACTATGCGGTGGCGGCGGTCATCGGCCTGGTCATCGGGTTCTACGACGGGCTCATCGGCCCCGGGACCGGATCATTCCTGATCATCGCGATGGTCGTCTTCCTCGGATACAACTTCCTGGCCTCCAGCGCCAAGGCCAAGATCGTGAACATGGCCACCAACCTGGGGGCGCTGGCCTTCTTCCTGCCCACCGGGCACCTGCTCTGGGGGCTGGGGCTCGTGTTGGGGCTGGCCAACATGGTGGGCGGCTATCTGGGGGCGCGGATGGCCGTGAGCAAGGGCAGCAGGTTCATCCGCATCGTCTTCCTCGTGGTCGTGACGGTGCTGATCCTGAGGTTGGGCTACGACGTCGTCCAGGAGAACATCCTGCACCGCCAGTAGTTCGGCAGGGGGTTTCTTGGGTGATCCACGGGCCCCTCACAGGGTTGGTTTCCCGGGCTTTCCGTGGGATGCCTTCGATAGAATCGAAGACATGTTCGAATCACCAAGGACCCCGAACACCCCGACGGCAGGACCTGCCCCCGGGGTGCTGACCTCGCTGTTGGACCTGTTGCCCACCATGGACACCGCCGGCCTGGACGAGGCCGACCTCATCGACGTCCTGGCCACCGCCGAAGCAGCGAAGAACGCCCTGTCCGGCCTCCAGGCCCGGGCAGCGGTGGCCCTGGACGCGGCCGTGCGCACCCGCCACCTGGCCGAAGGCCTCCCGGCGGAGAAGGCCGGGGCCGGGGTCCACACCCAGGTCGCGTTGGCCCGGTCCGAATCCCCGCATGCCGGGCACCGGCTGGTGGGGATGGCCCAGGCCGTGGTGAACGAGATGCCCCATGCCCACCACTCCCTGGCCACCGGCCGACTCAGTGAATGGCGGGCCACCCTGCTGGTGCAGGAAACCGCCTGCCTGGACGCGGAGCAACGCCGTCAGGTCGATGAACAACTGTTGGCCGACCCTTCAGTACTTGAAGGCGTCGGGACCCGGGCCTTGGTGGCCCGGGCCAGGAAATTAGCCTACGCGGCCTCACCGTCGGCGGTGGTGGACCGGGCCCGCCGGGCGGTGAAGGACCGCAGGGTCTCCCTGCGACCTGCCCCTGACACCATGTCGATCTTGTCCGGGTTGTTGCCGGTGGCCCAGGGCGTTTCGGTGCTCAAGGCCCTCACGATGGAAGCTGACCGGTTGGTGGGTATCGGTGATGGCCGCTCCCGCGGGCAGATCATGGCCGACACCCTGGTCGAGCGTCTGACCGGTCGGGCCAGCGCGGCTGCGGTGCCGGTGGCGATCCAGTTGGTCATGACCGACCGGACGTTATTCCAGGGTGATGGCGAACCGGCGTTCCTTCCCGGGTACGGGGTCATCCCGGCCCAAGTGGCTAGGGATCTGATCCGCCGGGCCGGTGGCCTTCGTACCCCCGGGACCAGTACCGGCGGGGCTGATGATCTTCCCGCCCCACAGCAGTTGGCGTGGCTCCGGCGGCTGTATACGGCCCCGGAGACCGGGGAGCTGGTCGCGATGGACTCGCGTACGCGGATCTTTCCTGCGGGGTTGGCTCGTTTCATCGAGACCCGCGACCAGTGTTGCCGTAGCCCGTGGTGTGATGCCCCGGTCCGTCACCACGACCACGTGCTGGGGTGGGCTGCCGGGGGCAGGACCACCGCAGCGAATTCCGCGGGCCTGTGTGCTGAGTGCAATTACAGCAAGGAAGCGCCCGGGTGGAGGACCGAAACCGTGACCGGGGCCCGGCATACCACGGTGGTCACCACTCCGACCGGCCACCACTACCGGTCCCAGGCACCACCGCTGCCCGGAGACACCAGCTGAGACCCACCGGCCAGCAAGGCCTACAGGTCCAGTTGGGCCCGCAGATAGGGTGCCGTCCGGCTGCCCGGCGTCGCCGCGACGTCGGCGGGGGTGCCTTCGGCCATGATCTTCCCGCCGGCATCACCGCCGGAGGGACCCAGGTCGATCACCCAATCGGCGGCGGCCACCACATCCATCTCGTGTTCGACCACGACCACCGTGTTCCCGGCGTCGACCAACCGGTTCAGTTGGGCCAACAGCAGCTGTACGTCGGCCGGATGCAGTCCCGTCGTCGGCTCGTCGAGCAGGTAGAGCGTATGGCCGCGGCGGGCCCGCTGGAGTTCGGTGGCCAGCTTGATCCGCTGCGCCTCCCCGCCGGAGAGTTCGGTGGCCGGTTGCCCCAGCCGCAGATAGCCGAGCCCGACCTGCACCAGGGTCTCCAGGCTGCGCCCGGCAACGGGGACCTCCGCCAGGACGTCGGTGGCTTCATCGACACTGAGGGCGAGGATCTCGGCGATGTTCAACCCGCGATAGGTCACCTCGAGCGTCTCGGGGTTGTAGCGGGTTCCGTGGCATACCGGGCAGGGGCCGTAGCTTCCGGGCAGGAACAGCAGTTCGACGGCGATGTACCCCTCGCCCAGGCAGTTCTCACACCGGCCGCCGGCCACGTTGAAGGAGAACCGTCCGGCCCCGTAGCCGCGGCTCCGGGCCAACTCGGTGGCGGCAAACGTCTTGCGGACTGCGTCGAAGAGGCCGGTATAGGTGGCCAGGTTCGATCGAGGGGTCCGTCCGATGGGCTTCTGGTCGACCTTGACCAGCCGTCCGATGCGCTCGGCCCCCAGGATGGCCTTCACATGCAGCGTCTCCTCATCGGCCCCGGCGGCGCCATCGTCGTCGGCCGGTTCCACGGCGGGGGTCCGGACCAGTTCACCGACCGCATCGGCGAGCACCCGGCTGACCAGCGTCGATTTACCCGACCCCGAGACACCGGTGACCGCGGTGAGCACCCCCAACGGGATGCGCACATCCAGGTCCACCAGGTTGTGCAGCCCCACCCCCTGCAGTTCCAGTTCCCCTTCGGGCCTCCTCCCGGCGGAACCCCGACGGGGCCGGTCCTCCGCGTCGAAGAGGAAGGACCTGGTGATCGAGCCCTTCACCGCTTTCAGCCCGTCGACCGGCCCGGAGTAGAGCACCTCTCCCCCGCCTTCACCGGCCCGTGGACCGACGTCGACGATCCACCCGGCCCGGCGGACCACATCCATGTTGTGTTCGACGACGAACACCGAGTTGCCTCCGGCCTTCAGTTCTTCCAACACGGCCAGCAACGGTTCGGCATCGGCGGGATGCAGTCCTGCGGAGGGTTCGTCCAGGACGTAGACCACCCCGAACAGTCCGGAGCGCAGTTGGGTGGCGATCCGCAGCCGCTGCATCTCCCCCGGGGACAGTGTGGTGGTCCCGCGGTAAAGGCTCAGGTAGCCGAGCCCGAGCCCGATCAACACGTCGAGCCGCTCGACCAGATCGGCGGCAACCGTTGCGGCGACCTCACTGTGCTCGCCCGAGGACCCCGAGGACGGGGCCGCGGTGGATTCGTAATCCTCCTCGGTCAGCCCGGCCGTGGGTTGGAGTAGCTGGGCCAGCTCTCCAAGCGGGAGCCGGTTGATCTGGGAGATCGACCGGCCGGCGAAGGTGACGGCGAGCGCCTCGGCGGTCAGACCGGTCCCGCCGCAGGCACGGCACGGCCCGGAGACCATGAACCCCAGGACCTTCTCCCGCATGGTCGCCGATTTGGATTCGGCCAGCGTGTGCATCACATGGGACTTCGCGCTCCAGAAGCGGCCCTTATAGGGTTTGGCGATGCGGTCGCGTTCCGGGGTGACATGGACGACGGGTTGTTCATCGGTGAACAGCAGCCAGTCCCGGTCCTGCTGCGGCAGCATATGCCAGGGGGAGTCGACGTCGTACCCGAGTTCGGTGGCCACGTCCCGCAGGTTCTTTGCCTGCCAGGCCCCCGGCCAGGCGGCAATGGCCCCCTCGCGGATGGTCAGCGACGGATCCGGGACCAGGGTCTCCTCGGTGACGGTATGGGAGACACCCAACCCGTGGCACTCCGGGCAGGCGCCGACGGCGGTATTGGGTGAGAAGGCGTCGGAATCCAGCCGGGTGGCACCCTGGGGGTAGCTGCCGGCCCGCGAAAAGAGCATGCGCAGCGAGTTCGACAACGTGGTCAGGGTCCCGACGCTCGAGCGTGAGCTCGGCGAGCCACGCCGCTGCTGCAGGGCGACGGCCGGGGGCAGCCCGGTGATCGATTCGACCTTCGGGGTGTTGCCTTGCTGGATGAGCCGGCGGGCATAGGGGGCCACCGACTCGAGGAAACGGCGCTGCGCCTCGGCGAAGATCGTGCCGAAGGCCAGCGAGGATTTCCCCGAACCGGAGACCCCGGTGAACGCGACGATGCTGTCCCGCGGGACATCCACGTCCACTTCGGCCAGGTTGTTCTCCCGGGCCCCGCGGACCCTGACGAAACCATCAGAAACACTCCGGCCGGGAACCATCTGCGGCCCGGCATCCGCCTTGGATTCACTCACCCGTCGAGCCTAACAACTGAGCGCCCTTCCACCGGTAGATGACGACGTCAAATGGGTCATGACCCCTTGCGAAGCGCGGGCCCCACTGGTAGTCCTGAGGGTGTCAGCCCACGACGGCGGACGCCGTCCCATGGGTCGCGGAAAGGTGGGTCCATCGTGGCCAAGCATGGCGAGGAAGCACACGAGCCGACGGCATCCGAACTGGAGGTCGACGACGGGCCGAAGGATTGGGCGGCAGGGGTCCCCGGCGTCACGCATTCCATGGGTCCTGCCTTGGCGCAGATGGGGCCGACGCGGACCGCCAAGACCGTCATGAAGCTGAACCAGAAGGACGGTTTCGACTGCCCCAGTTGCGCCTGGCCGGACCCGCACCATCGCAAGACCTTCGAATTCTGCGAGAACGGGGCCAAGGCCGTCACCTGGGAGGCCACCCCGATCCTCATCGACTCCGCCTTCTGGGCCGAGCATTCGGTCACCGAACTACGCTCCCGCACCGAATACTGGTTGGGACAGCAGGGCCGGCTGACCGAGCCGGTCTACAAGCCTGCCGGCGAGGACCACTACCGCCCGATCTCCTGGTCCGGGGCCATCGACCTGTTGGCGACCGAACTGAAGTCCCTGGACTCCCCCGACGAGGCGGTGTTCTACACCAGTGGGCGCACCTCCAACGAGGCGGCCTTCGCCTACCAGCTCTTCGCCCGCGGTTTCGGAACCAACAACCTGCCGGATTGTTCGAACATGTGCCACGAATCCTCCGGGTGGGCCATGGGCGAGAGCATCGGCGTCGGCAAGGCGACCGTGGCCTTCGAGGACTTCGAACGCGCGGACCTGATCATCATCATGGGCCAGAATCCGGGGACCAACCACCCCCGCATGCTCACCGAATTGGAGAACTGCAAACTCAACGGCGGTCACATCGTGGCCATCAACCCGCTGCCCGAAGCGGGGCTGCGCCGGTATAAGAATCCGCAGAAGGTCCGTGGCATCGTCGGCCGGGGCACCGACATCGCCGACCAGTTCCTGCAGATCCGCCTCAGCGGGGACATGGCCCTGATGCAGGCGGTCTCCAAACGGGTCCTTGACGCCGAGGCTGCCCACCCCGGCACCGTGCTGGACCATGACTTCCTGGACCAGCATTGCCAGGGGCTGGAGGAGCTGCGAGAACACCTGGCCGGGCTGGATGAGGAAACGGTGCTGGAGGCCACCGGCCTGGAATCGGCGGAGATCGACGAACTGGCCCACCGGTACATGGCGGCGGAGAACGTCATCATCACCTGGGCCATGGGGATCACCCAGCAGAAGAAGGGGGTCGACACGATCAAGGAGATCATGAACCTCCTGTTGCTGCGCGGGAACATCGGCAAACCCGGCGCCGGGGCCTCCCCGATCCGGGGCCACTCCAACGTCCAGGGCGACCGCACCATGGGCATCTGGGAGCAGATGCCCGACTCGTTCATGGATGCCGTGGCCCGCGAGTTCAGTTTTGATCCTCCCCGCCACCACGGTTTCGACTCGGTCCAGACCTTCGAGGCGATGCAGCAGGGCAAGGTCAAGGTCTTCGTCGCCCTCGGCGGAAACCTGGTCTCGGCGGTCTCGGACACCGGGGTGGCCGAAGCCGGCATGGCCGGCACCGACCTGACCGTGCAGATCTCCACGAAGCTCAACCGCTCCCACACCGTCACCGGTGCCGCTGCCCTGATCCTGCCGACCATGGGCCGCACCGAAATCGACATCCAGGAGTCCGGGGAACAGTTCGTCTCCGTCGAGGACACCGTTTGCGCGGTGCACCCCTCCTGGGGCAACGTCGAACCGGTCTCGCATCAGCTGCTCTCCGAAACGGCGATCGTCAGCCGGCTCGCCCACGCGGTCCTGGGCGAGCGGATCGACGCCGACTGGGTCGGGTTCGAGAAGAACTACGACCTCATCCGCGAGCACATCTCCCGCGTGGTCCCCGGCTGCGAGAACTACAACCAGCGGATCCGGCGCGAGGGCGGGTTCATCCTCGCCCACGGCCCGCGAGACACCCGCACCTTCCCGACCCCCACCGGCAAGGCCATGCTCACGGTCAACGAGCTGGAATACCTGTCCCGTCCCACCGGCACGCTGATCCTTCAGACGCTTCGCTCCCACGACCAGTTCAACACCACCATCTACTCCAACAACGACCGCTACCGCGGAGTCCGCAAGGGCCGTCAGGTGGTCTTCGTGAACGCGACCGATCTGGCCCAGCTGGGTTTGAAGGACGGGGACCATGCCGATGTCCACGGGGTGCACGACGACGGGGTGTCCCGGGTCATGCGCGGTTGCCGGTTGATCGAATACCCGACGACCCCGGGCTGCGTGGCCGCCTACTATCCGGAGGCCAATGTGTTGGTCCCGCTGTCCCTGGTGGCAGAAGCCAGCAACACCCCGGTCTCCAAGGCGGTCCTTGTCCGGCTAGAGAAGGTGGACGCCGAGGTACCGGTGGGCTAGCGGTACCCACCCGCCACGCATTGGTGCCCGCCGGAGACCTGACCTACCGTAGGGACCGGCATGCCAGCACCAAGCATCGATGGAGGACCCATGTCCCAGCCGGGGCCGTACCCGCAGCAGTACCCAGGCCAGAACCCCTACCAGCCCCATGGCCAGTACCAGGCTCCCCCGCCACGGGGCATGAGCATTGCCTCCATGGTGCTGGGAATCGTTTCGATCTTCGCCGGTTTCACCTTCGTCGTACCGATCGTCGGCCTGGTGCTGGGCATCATCGGGCTCCAACGCGAGCCGGCGGGCAAGGGCATGGCCATCGCCGGTCTCATCCTCAACGGCCTGATGCTGCTGGGCTGGCTGCTGCTCATCGCCGCCATCATCTTCCTCGGCGGGATCTTCGCCACCATGGACTACTCCTCCACCATGAACACGTGATCCGCCGTTCCGCCGCGCTGATCTCCAGCGGACTCCTGCTGGCCTTGGTCCTGGGACCGCTGACGGTCCTGGTCTCGGCCGTATCGGGCGTGACGAGCATGGCCGGCAGCTTCTACGGCATCACCGACGGACCGGGAACCGGCGCCCTGGTCGTGCTCTGCCTCGGTGGCCTGCTGGTCCTGGCCGGTTGGATCATCGCGATCATCGGTTTCCACCGTCTGGCCGGCACGGTCGATGCCCTGGGCCGGCACCATTTCGGCCCGTAGCCCCCGGCCCCGACCCTCGAGGCACCAGCACCCCGTTGAGTCCTGCCGCGTCGTCATGCGGCCCCCGGTTCCCCGATGCGCGATAATGGTCGAAGCATCCGCTTCGGCAAACCGCCACGAAAGGCCGCCCCATGAGCACGCTGAAGGAACAACTCCGCCTCGATATGACCGCACACATGAAGTCCGGCGACAAGCTGGAACTGATGACGTTGCGCAACGTCCTGGGCGAAATCAACACCCGCGAAAAGGGTGGCAAGACCCCGATGGAGATGGACGACCAGCAGGTCACGGCCCTGCTACAGAAGGAAGCATCCCGCCGGCGCGAGACCGCCGGGACCTATACGGAAGCCGGCCAGCCCGACCGGGCCGAGAAGGAAATCGCCGAAGCAACGTTCATCGAGTCCTATCTGCCGGCACCGCTGACCCGGGACGACGTCGTCGCCATCGTGGATCGGGCCATTGCCGATCAGAGCGTCGACGGGGTGAAGCCGGGGATGCGCCAGATGGGCCAGATCATGAAGACGGTGTCCGCGGAAGTCGCCGGACGCTTCGACGGCAAGACCACCAGCACCCTGGTCAAGGAGCGGCTGGCCTAG
>NZ_JBQSWW010000029.1:0-39483 GCF_052377515.1 Arthrobacter sp. AOP36-C1-22
TCTAGCCTCCCGGGCCTTTCAGCCCCTGCACGACGACGCCGGCGCGGTCACCTCGGAAACGAGGGGCCGCGCCGGCGTCGTTAAAATCCGGAACGGTGGGGGTCAGGTCCCCGGTAGTCCCGCCAACTCGATGGCGAGGTTGTTCCGGGCCGGCTCCTCCCACAAATCCCGTCCGCTGGTGGTGCCGAAGAGCGTTTCGGTATCGAGCAGGGACCGCAGGACGGAGGCGCGGCCCCGGGCGAAGTCGGCATCGGAGACCGTGGCGTAGTCGCGGCGCACCGCGGAGACATAGCGTCGGTAGGCCGGGCCGGGGCGGGCCAGGACCTCCAGATCGGCATCGCAAAGCAGCCGGCCACCGGCGTCGTGCCCTGCGGGGCGGTGGTCGGCGGTCAGACGGACCAGCCGGGCCACCTCGTCCACTTCGGCCGTGGGCAGACCCGCCGTGGGAAGGAGCTCTTCGGCCAACCGGGCTGAATCCTCCTCATCCCGGCCGGCGACTCCGGCATAGACGGCATCGTGGAACCAGGCCGCCAGCCACGGTGCGCGCGGATGCGCTCCAATGGCCTCCCCGCGCGAACACAACAGGTCCAGGGCCCGCAGAACGGCCAGCAGATGGGCCCGGTCGTGGTAATGCCGGTGCGGTTCGGACCAGCGTTCCATCAGTTCTGAGGCGATCCAGGGGCAGCCGGGCAGCATCCGGTCCCAGGCATCGGTGAGGACCCCTTGGAGGCGCTCGGGGCGTTGGTGGGCCGGGACGCGCACCCCGGAACGGATCAGCCGCCGCGCCAGCTCGGTGGCCGGGACCGGATGCGCCCCCGCGGCAACCAGGCCATCGAAGCGCCGGAGGGGGACGTCATAGTGGTCGCGGTCGAACGCGCGCCGACTCAGCCCGGCAGCCGTGGCAAAGGCGTGGAGTTCCTCCACCGAGACGTCGGAGACCAGATGTGAGAACACCGTGCCGTGGGCCGGCCACAGCGGCGGATCGATGAGGATGGCCATGGACCCAGATTACCGGTGATCCCAATCGCGCAACACGGCCCGGGCGGCATGCCAGCCGGCCATCCCGTGCACACCCCCGCCCGGGGGCGTGGAGGAGGAACAGATGTAGAGTCCCGCCGTCCCGGTGTTGTAAGGCCGCAAGGTCGGGGCAGGGCGCAGGACCTGTTGGAGCCCACGGAGTGATCCGCCTCCGATGTCCCCGCCCACCAGGTTGGGGTTCCATGATTCCAACGCCTGGGGTGAGGAATCGACCCGGCCGATGATGCGGTCCTGGAATCCGGGGGCGAAGCGTTCGATCTGGGCATCGATGAGCGGGGCCGCATCGGCGGTGCACCCGTTGGGGACGTGGGCGTAGGCCCACACCACGTGGCGACCGTCCCGGGTCCTGCTGGGATCGGCGGTGGATTGCTGGCAGAGCAGGACGAAGGGCCGGGCCGGCAGGTGCCCCCGCTGGGTGGCCGATTCTGCCTCGGTGATCTCCTCCATCGTCCCGCCCAGATGAACGGTTCCGGCTTCGGCAGTCCGCGGGTCGGACCAGGGGATGGGGCCATCGAGCAGATAGTCGACCTTGAAGCCGCCCATGCCGTACTTCCACTTCGCCAGATGGCGGCGATAGCGGTCCTCCAACCCGGCCCCCTGGAGTTTGAGGATCTGGCGGGGGGTGAGGTCCAGCAGGACGGCATCGGCCCGGGGAAGATCGCGCAGGTCGGTCACCGGGGAATTCGTGTGGATCTTTGCCCCGTGCTGGTCCAATACCGCTAGCAGGGCATCCACGATGCGGCCGGTTCCACCCCGGGCCACGGGCCATCCCAACGACTGCCCGAGCCCTCCGAAGACCAGGCCGAACGCGGCGGTGAACGGATGGGTGGGGGGCAGCATGGAATGGGCCGCTGAACCGATGAAGAGTGCGCGGGCTTCCTCGGTTTCGAAGAGGCGACGGGCCAGGAGATGGGCCGGCCAACCGGCCCGGATGCCGAAGGAGGCCATCGACAGCGGATGCGGCGGCAGACGCAACAGCGGCCCGGTGATGTTCTCCAGCGTTCGATGAGGATGCTTGACCACCGGCTGGTGCAGCAGGCGCCAGGCGTTCCGGTCGGAGCCGAGGCTCGCAGCGGTCAATGAGGCATCGCGTTGGAGCAGTGCGGAGTCGCGTCCGGGCAGCGGATGGGCCATGGGGTAGGTGGGGTGGACCCATTCGAGCCCGTGGTCGGCCAGACCGAGTTCCCGGAAAGCCGGGCTGCCCACGCCGAAGGGGTGGCCCGCGGCACCCAGATCGGTGATGAAACCTTCCCCGAGTGGTTCTGCCGATCGTGCTGCGCCTCCCGGCAGGGGGCCTTGTTCATGGATCGTCACGTCAACGCCTTGGCGGGCCAGGAAGGCCGCGGCGGCCAAGCCGTTGGGGCCCGATCCGACGACGATGGCCGTACGTGACATCAATGACTCCGTCTTCGAGGAAGTTGTCCATCGACAACCCTACAGTGGGCCTCGGCATGGTTGGCGGTGCTGCCTGTCGGGGACCGTTCCGCCCCTAGGCCGGTACGTTGCTGCACTTTCCTCCGATGGTCAGCGTGGGCAGTGTCGCGACGGCACTCATCGGTGCGGATGTCCAGGCTCCCGCCGTGCTGGTCAGGGTCAACGTGATCTTTGCCCCGAGGCCCAACAGAGCGCTGAGCAAGCCGACCGGGACCTCGGTCCTGTAGTTGTTCGGCCCGGCGTCGGGATGCGAGTCATCAAGGAAGGAAAAATTGTTGAGTTTGTCCACGATGCTGATACCCCGGTTGCTTTTGGCCTCAAATCTGATGTCCTCCAGCGTTTGACCGGCGGGAAGGTGCCAGTAGAGCAGGATTTTATCCGGCTTCAAGGCATGCGGGACGTACGTGCAGCCGCCGTTCGGGGTGGGGGATTCGACCCGGAGGGCGGTGAACCGGCCCGACGAAGATTCGGCATCCGCCCATTGGGCCTCGGTGGGTTCCGCCATGCCTGCCCCGGAGGCTCCGAGCAGAGTCAGCGCCAGCACGGCGACCAGCAGTGGTGAGGACCGGGACAACAACCGGCGGACGGAACGCACGTCAGCCACGATGGGACCTGCGTTGAACGACCCGGGCGACCAGGGAAACGGCCACACCGCCCACGACGGCGATCAATCCCCAGAACAGGGCACCTAGGACGTCCCCGCCGGTGGAGGGCAGTGGCTCAACGATCGGGCGTCCGGGGTCGGCTACGGAGCCCTCGGAAGGGCTCCCCGTCCGGTCTGTCCCGGTTTCCGGCGACGGACCGCTTGGATTGGCCGAGACCTCTTCGCCCGCCCCGGCGACGACCAGCCTGAGCCGGGTCACCGCATCCTGGGCCACTGCGGCATCGCTCGGGACACGGACCTGAAGGCGGACCCAACGCTGTTCCCCGGTTCCGAAAGACAGGAGGGGGCCAGAATTGGTGTTGCCGGATGCCGAAATCCCCGCCGCTGGGACTTCCGCCCCGGGGCAGCGTCCCTCATGCCAACGCGTCGTGCAGGCCGTCGTGGTGATCTCCAACGGGAGGGCTCGACGCCCGGTGAAGGCATAGCCGACCTCGATCTTTCCGGGCGAGGGCGGATCGGCGCTGATCCCGACCTGCCAGACGACCGAGTCGCCGGGAGCCAACGTCGTCATCGCTTCCGGATCCGCCACGGAGGTCAGTCTCAGGTACCGTCCGTTGATCTGGCGGTCCGCCGGGTCTGCCTGGGCCGAAGGGACCGTCAGGGTCATGGGGGAGAGGAAGACCGCCATGCCGAGCAGGAGAGTAAGTGCTCCTCCTGGATGGCGCCCTGGGCGGCGGATCTTCGGGGAGGGGGCGGATGTGCCGGTCCGGCTTTCGCAATACGCTGGCGTTTCTTCGGTGGTGGCCGGTCCTGCGGGGGCGTTTCCTGAGGCTTTGTCCTTCGTGTTCCCGGGCGGACGTGGCCAAAATGTCCAAGTGACTAGGGCCCCGGCAGCGAGCGTGATCAGACCGAGGACCCAGGGCCTCGACATGCCAACAATGACCTTGGCCATCCCCGGAACATGCCAAAGCACCAGGCCTGCCTCGGCCACCGTGTAGGGGGCGATGTCCGCGGTGTCATTGGCATCGCCCTTGAGCCGGATGACGCGCTGGCCGGCGGCATCTCCAGGGGACGACTCCACGACCCGGTGCGTAACGGGCAGCTTTCCCGGACGATCCACCGTGATCACGTCCCCGACGCTGATCTGCTCGGCAGGAATCTGTCGGATGACTGCCACCGACCCTGCCGGGATCGTCGGGGTCATGGAGCCGGTCTTGAACATGATCAGCGAAATATTGAAGACGAAAGCCAACACCACCAGCACCAGACACAGGGCCCCTCCGACCGCAGCGAGGTTCAGGACCAGATCACCAATGAGTTTCCCGGCGGAAGGACGGCGGGATCGGGTGGGGACAGGTCGCATCTACGTGGCCGATGTTGCGCTGAATACCCAGGTCGCGGAACCGGATTTTCCTTGTGCCGTGTTGGGCGTCTTAGCCGCCAGGGTCACCTCGAAGCAATATCGGACGGTGTTCGCTCCAGCTGCGGAGACGGCTTGAGCAGGGAGGGGAAAGACCGTGCCGATGTTCTGGGCCGCCCCGGTATAGACGGTTGAGGAACACTTGGTTCCGGCTGGTACTGCTGCCGCCCGGTAACTGAGGTTCCCGGTGATGGCCGAGTCCCCGGCCACCGTGGCGTCGGTCACGGCAACAGTTCCATCGATCGTGGTTCCAGCAGTGGTCCGAACGTCGAACGAGGCGAAGGCCTTATCGCCTGGGGTCATGCCCGTGGCAGCGAAGTCCAAGGATGCAGGTGCGTCGCTGGGGTGCTTCGCGAAAGCGCTGCCGTTCGTGGAGCCTTGGATGCCAAAGACACTGGTGCCGAAGGTCCCGGTAGCATTTTCACCATCGGTCCAAGCCGCCAACGTCGTGGCACCACCCACACCGATGACCAACGCGCCGATCAGCAGCGCCCGGATTTTAGCTCGGCGTCCGCCGGTGCGTTCTGGTGAGGTTGAGCCATGTGTTCCCACGATGTGCTAGCTGTCCTTGCTGGTCGCCGTGAATTCCCAGGTGGAAGTGCCTGTCTGGTCCTGTGCCAGGTCGTCGTCGGCCGTGACTATGAAGCAGAGATTGGTGGCTTCGCCGGCCGACGCCGCAGCACCCTTGGCCAGATCGAAGGCGGCTGCACCGGAGACGGAGCCCAAAGCGGTACCTGCCGGGACCAGGTCGGTGCCCGCGGTGTCGGAATCACAGCCGAAGGCCTCGGTCTGGATCAAACGGTAGCTCATGCCGGTGGTCGTTCCACCGGCGGCTGCCGTGATATCGACGGAAGCATCATTGGTCGTCGTTTCATCCAGGCGAACCGAGAACGGAGCGTAGACACTGTCGTTCGGGCTCATGTTTTCCGGGTTGACCTCGAAGGTCAGTGCGGCGGCATCTTCGCTGCTGGGGTGGTCGGCGAATCCCTCGGTCGAGCTGGTGGTGCTTCCCTCCAGATTGAACTGTCCGGACGCGAAGGTCCCCTGGGCGAATTCGGAGTCGTTCCAGGCCGCGAGCGTTACTGCGGCCCCGACCCCCACCACCAGTCCTCCGACGAGAACGGCGCGGAACTTCTTCTTTGAATCTGCCTGCATGGCTTCCCCCTCGTGCGGTTGGTGCCAGCCCACATCGCGGACTAAATGGGACACCCGGAACCATGCTATGGATTCAAGGGTGACCTGTTGGGAATCCAGGATATTTCTGGCTAGTCGGACGCTGCACTCTGGCCGATTGGCTATCGTAGGCCCGCCGCCGGTGGGGAGGGTGTGCGGGAGGGTTTCTAGCGGACGAAGGAGTTGGCGTCTCTGGTGTCCAGGAGTCCTGCTTGGGCGACGGCCACGGCGAGTTGTACGCGGTTGCTGATGTTCAACTGGGAATTGAATTTGGCTATATGGGCTTTGACCGTGCCTTCGCTGACATGAAGGGTAGCGGCGATTTCCTGGTTCGTGCAGCCCTGGGCGACAGCGATCAATAGCCGCTGGTAAGTTCGCCGCAGCGGGCAATGATCTGCTCCTGGGGCCCGCCCTCAGCCGAGCCTGGAATCTGGAGTCGTTGTTGATCAGATGAGGAGGAGAAGATCTGATGGCCGAGGGAGACGAGTCTCAAGGCAGAGGACAGCTCACGGACAATGGAGCTCTTGGCGAGGAAGCTGCTGGCGCCGGCCGCGTAGGCGCGGCTGATGCTGACGGCGTCGTGAACCGTGGAGAGGAAAACCACCTTGACCTCGGGGGCCTCTGAGCAGATCATCTTCGTCGCCGTCAGACTGTCGACATCGGTGACATTGGTTTCCATCAAGACGATGTCGGGTTTGGCCAGGATCGCCGTCTCCGCGGCCTCGGTTCCGTTGGAGGTGACGCTCTCCAATTCGAGGTCGCAGGTCTGTGAAAAAATATGCCTGACGGCGAGTAGCGACATGACATCGCTATCCGCGGCATGGACTCTGAGCCGCTTTTCGCCCATGTTTTCTCCCTCCGGAGCCCCCTGGCTCTCCGTGGACGCTGCCGAGGCGTTCCCTCGAGTACTTATACGGCTATGGAACTATTAATAGCCTACTTTCGGGGCGAGACCTCAATTCAGCAGGGGCATTTCGCGCCCTGGTGCCCGTCGTCGACGTGAGGCCCATCGGCTATTCATGTCTAGCTGAACGGCCAGACCGATCCGCCATTTGAATCCTTAGGGTTCTTCGTGGGGGGATCTTGGCCGGAAGATGGCTGCTCCCACCACTTCATCACTAGATCGCAAATATTTGGGAGGGCCTTTGAGCTTGGCAACTAAACCATTGGAGGTCGGGAAAAGACGTTTCCTGACCCCCAAGAGAATTCTGGCGGGCACGATGGTTTCCAGCCTCTTGATGTTCCAGACGGGAATCGCTTCGGCCGCCGATACTGATGTATCGGAAGCCCGTGGACAGGTTATTTCCAGCGATGTGTTGAGCCTGGACCTTCTGGAAGCCGCCACCAGCGAAGCAGGCGTGCCGAGCAACCCGGGCGAACACTATGAGCCGCTGAACGTCGGCGCACTCGGTGCTGTGAACCTGACACTTCCGTCGCTGCAACTGCCGTTGATTGATGACGGCAGCGGTAATGGTCTGCTGGATCTTGGCGCACTCGGTGCGCTGCACAGCTATGCGGAAGCCACGGAGCCGACCAAGGCCACTGCTTCGGCCGGCCTGGTGGGCGCGGACGGGGCCATCGATGCCAACGCCGGTGGAGGCGGAAGCTCCGAAAACGCAACGGTCGAGCTCACTCGCCTGCTGGGTCAGCTGGGTGTTGACGGTCTTACCGATGAAGTCATCGATCAGCTCAACCTTGAAGTCGGGGCAATCGCCTCGACGGCAACCCTCGATGCAGGGACAGGCAAGAGCGATTACACCGTTGCCGATCTGAAGGCGAACGTCAACAGCCCGCTGGTCGGATCGCTGAGCGGCGACCTCGGTGACGTTGTCAACGGTGTGGGAACCACGCTGAACGGGGCGGTGGGCGAGAACGGGGCCATCACCGGCGCCCTCGAAGACGTGCTGAGTACTGAAGTCAACCTCGGCGTCGCCAAGGTGAATCTTGGGCCGACGGAAATCTCCATCGGTAATTTGGATTCCGCTCTGGAATCAATCAACGACGGCCTCTTGCAGTCGACCATCACGGACACCGACGGGCTGGTTGCTCTGAACCTGGCGGATGGAACCATCACCATCGACCTGGAGAAGGCGGTTGCCGGCGGAACCCTCAATGGGTTGCCAGCCAACACTGAAGTCATTAGTTCGGCTACTCTGCAAAAGGTGACCGATGGTCTGGCTGAAGCGGTCGGTTCGTTGACCGATCAGCTCAACACGGAGCTGACGAAGGCTATCAACGAAGCAACATTGACGCTCGAAACAGGCCTCAGTGTTAAACCGCCCTTTGTCTCTGCTACTACAGGGAACCTCACAATTGACGGCGCCTTGGGCGATTTCTTGGGAACCTCCGGGGCAGACCCGAACGTTGACGCGGAGATTAGCCTTTTGCCGACTCTGCTCAACCCGGTGTTGGATTTTGTCGCGGATAGCTTGGTTGTTCCGCTGACGCAGAGTGTCGGCGCAGTTGTGAACCCGTTGCTTAGCGGTCTGACTGACAGCCTGACGGGTGTTGCGACTCCGGTTCTGAATACCCTCTCCCCGGTTCTGAGCGGAGTTCTGGACGAGGTCGTATCAGTCACCATCAACAAGCAGAGCGGCAGCGCTGCAAACCTGGGCACCGAATCTCAGGACGTCACGTTGCCGGCCGACTTCCACGTCTCCGCACTCGCACTGTCGTTGTTGCCGCGCGCTGATGCAGCCAACGTGGGACTCGCAACGTCATATGTGCGAATTGCCGAAGAGGAAATCGAAACAGTTGCCATCACTAATCCGGCACCGGGCTCGGAAGTCACTGCACCTGCGGGAGGCACCTCAGACGTTCCGGTTGAAGGAACAGGGGAACCGGGTGAGGAAGTTGTCGTAGTCCTCGACGGCGACGATGGAACTTCACAGACAGCAACCGTGGATGAGGACGGAACCTGGTCAGTCACGTTCCCGGAAGTTGAGCCGGGTGATCACACTGTCGTTGCTACGCAATCCGGTGATGATTCCACGGCTGAAACCGATTTCGCTGTTGTCGAAGACACGGACGCTGATGCGGCTACTGCTGCTGACGCTGACACCGATGCTGATGTGAACGCGACTGCTGACACGGATGCTGACACGGATGCGGCTACTGCTGCTGACGCTGACACCGATGCAGATGCGAACGCGACTGCTGACACGGATGCTGACACGGATGCGGCTACTGCTGCTGACGCTGACACCGATGCAGATGCGAACGCGACTGCTGACACGGACGCTGCTACGAATGCTGACTCCGATACCTCTTCCAACGGCGAGGATGACGCATCAGCTGATGTGGTTATCACGAGCCCCACGGAGGGCCAGGACATTGATTCTTCCGATGATGGAAGCGCCGATGTTCCGGTGACCGGCACGGGCACTCCCGGTGAAGAGGTCGTCGTGACCTTGGACGATGGAGAGAGCCAGACGGTGACCGTTGACGAGGATGGTGATTGGTCGGTGACGTTCAAGGACGTTGACCCGGGCAAGCACAGTGTCACGGCTAGCCAGGAGTCCAACGGATCCGAAACTACCGTCGGATTCATGGTGACTGCTGCTGGCGACTCATCGGCTTCTGCCGATGCGGACTCGTCCGCGGATGCCAGCGCTGGAACCGGAGCAGATAGCGACTCCGCTAGTTCCGGTGTGAACGTCAACAACGGCGGCGGGCTTGCGTCCACCGGTGCGACCAGCTTGCCATTGGGCCTCGCAGCCCTGGCTCTGCTGCTCGCCGGTGGTACTGCACTGCTGATCGCTCGGAGGCGTTCAGTCTCCTAACGGAGGCAATAAGACGTGGGCTGGCACATCGGAGACGATGTGCCAGCCCACACCATTTATTCGTAACCGTCGCGGTACACCAGCAGTTGGCTGTACCGCTGGCGGAAGGGCCGAAGGTATTCCCCTGATGACACACACTCCAATGCCCACCAGAAAGCGTCCGGCGTGGTTGCGCGGCGTCACGATCGGGTGCGTCGCGATCACGGCTTGGCACCTTTTGGCCACCTTCCTATGGGTGGCTCCTCCGAGTGGTTTGCGGGACCTCGTTCCGCAGAAGGCGTTGAGTAGCTACATCATGCCGTTGTTCGGACAAAGCTGGAGCGTCTTCGCTCCCTCCCCGGTCAACGGCGACTACACCGTCAAGGTGCGGGCCCAGCTAGAAGGTTCGAAGAACGCAACCGAATGGGTCGATGCCACCGACGTCGAGTCACGCATGCTGACGCACCACCTGTCTCCGCAGCGGGCCGCAATTCTCGGGGGGATTCAGGGGCGTGACTATAAGAAGACCTTCGACAAACTCGAGAAGGCCCAGAAGGATGTTGTCGCCGCCGGCTATTTCAAAGGTGACGATTGGCTCGCCAGGCTTGATCAGTCATTGATCGCCTCCGCGGAATCAACGGCAGAAAAGCATCGCGCCGAGGCACATATGGAGGCGGAGAAGACCACCACGGCCTACGCAACCCAAGTAGCCCATGCCGTATGGGGAGACGCGGTGAACTACGTCGAATTCGAGGTCAGCCGCCAAAGCGTCGTTCCGTTCAAGCACCGGCATGATCCTGAGGCCAAACGTCCCGAGGCAGTAGTGATATCGACGGGCTGGCGCGGCCGATACACCGTACCGGGTCAGAACCAGGAACGGTTCGCCGAAGTCTTCAACCGGGCAAGGGGCGAAAGATAGCATGGAAGATTTTTCACGCAGGTTCGCCGGCTTCAAAGGCGGAGTAGCCGGATTGTGGGGCTCGTTCTGGAGCGAAGGCCCCCGGCACCTCCTGGCCGCCATCGGCGGCGTCTTGGTGACGATCGAAAACTGGTTGCTGGACACCAAAAAGGCCAGATACGGCCTCGCCGTCACCCGGATCCTCCTCGGAATCGCCGCATTGGGGCTGTGGACCACCAACTTCGGAAGCCGGTACTACACCTTTGGCTCGGGTGCGGCATGGACGGGCCAGATCCAGGACCCCGAGAGCAAGCTGTCCGCCTCCTGGCTGTTTTCGGCCTTCCGCCATGCAGCAACCAACGACACCGCCCTGACGTTGCTCTATCTACTGACCGGCGCTCTGGCCGTGACCGTCATCCTGGGGTACCGCACCAGGATCCTCCTCCCGCTGTTCACGGTGATGTGGGTCAGCCTCATCGAGGTCCAGGATCTGGCCTCGGACCAGGGAGACAATATCTTCCGCATTGCGTTGATCGGTCTCATCTTCGCTGATCCTTCGGGGCGTTGGTCGCTCGATGCGCGCCGTCGAGCCAAACGCGCAGGCAAGCAGAGGGCGGGGAAGGGGGCTGGGATCCTCGCTCGGATCGTCCCCGACCCGGTGCCGACCCTAGCGCATAACCTCGTCATCGTCGTGCTGGCCTGCCAGGTCATCTTCGTCTACGTTTCGGGTGCCCTCTATAAGGCCGGTGGGGCGCCCTGGCGTGACGGAACCGCGGTGTATGCCCCCTTGCAGACGGTCCGGTTCGGGCCCTGGCCGGAGCTCAGCGACCTGGTCACGGCCTGGGGACCCGCGGTAGCGATCGCCAGCATCGGCTCAATCATCATCCAGCTGACGTTCCCCGGGGCGTTGTTGTTCAGATGGACGAGGATCCCTGCGCTGTTCGCGATGGTGGGATTCCACGTCGGCATCGCCGTCCTTATGGGCCTGCCCTGGTTCTCGTTGGCCATGATTGCGATTGATGCGATCTTCATCCGCGACGTCACCTGGGAGCGGTTACGGTCGTGGATCGTCCAGGCCTGGCGTCAAGGTGCCGGCCGAATCCCGGAACCGTCGCGTCCCGCGGAAGAGTCCGATGGCATGACCGATGAGAAATCTTCTGAACAGGAAGCCCCCAGAGAGAAGGCCTCTGTCGGCGCCTCGGCGAGGGCCGCGGCCCGGAACGGGGCCCCGCTTAGTAGGTGAACATCCTTGCATTTGCTGCCTCGGCATCGTCGTACTGCTGTGAGGCATGGGACAAGGCGGTGTTGATGGCGGTCAGGGATTCTTCGACCTTCATCTGGGTGGCCCGCCAATCGGCGACGACGGCCTGGAAATTCGAGGCAGCAGCCCCGTGCCAGGAGGACTCGAGGTCCCGCAGACCGGCCTGCATGGTGTTCACCTCGGCACGTAGGCGCTCGATGGTCCCTTGGACTGCTTGGGCCCGTCCGCGCATTTCTGCTGTGTTGGCCGAAAAACTACTCATGGTGACTCCCCGCTCGTTTCCTTGACCTCCACGGTCGGGGACACCCGGATGTGCCCCAGCAACACGATGCACGAGTAGGAAGCGCTCCCGCGCCGATCGGGAACAAACTGTGGAAGGTTCAGGACCCGTCGTCGTCCGTGGAGGAGGAGTCGGCGGGGACCAACGGCAGGTGGATGGACATGGTGGCCCCACCACCAGGGGTTTCGGTGAGTCGGACGGACCCATCGTGCTGGGCGACAATGGCCGCGACGATCGCCAATCCGAGTCCGGTTCCGCCGGTCTCCCGCTGGCGGGAGCTATCGGCCCGATAGAACCGCTCGAACACCCGGGCTGCGTCCTCCTCGGAGATCCCGCTGCCGTGGTCCCGGATCGCCAGCACGGCATCCGAACGCCCGTCGATCACCGGCAGGACCCCGACCGCCACTTCAAGGGGTGAGCCTTCGGGGGTATAGCGCAGTGCATTGGTCATCAGGTTCCCCACGACCTGGCGCAGCCGAAGCTCATCGCCGCTACTGGGGGCGCTGGTGGCCTGCGGTCCGTCCAGGCCCACCAGACGGACTTCGCGCATTGGGGCATTGACCCGGGCGTCCTCCACGGCATCCGAGCCCAACTGCAGCAGATCCACCGGTTGGCGTTCCAAGGGGCGTTGTTCATCGAGGCGGGCCAGGGTCAACAGATCCTCCACGAGCTGGGCCATGCGTTTGGCCTCGCCTTCGATCCGGCCCATGGCCGTCCCGATCTGCTCTTCCCCGCTCACCCCGCCGTGCCGGTAGAGCTCGGAGTAGCCCTGGATGGTCACCAGAGGGGTCCGTAGCTCATGGGAGGCGTCCTGGATGAAGCGGCGCATCTTGCGTTCGGAGGCGGCCCGCCCGCGGAAGGCCTGCTCGATATGGGCCAGCATCGCGTTCAGAGAACGGGATAATCGGCCGACCTCGGTTTCGGGGGGATATTCCTCAACACGTCGGGAAAGGTCCCCGGCGGCAATCGCCGCGGCGGTGCGTTCGACCCGGACCAACGGCCTCAGGGCCCTCCCCGTGATGCCGTAGGCGATCATCGACATCACCAGGGTCACCAGCGTGCCACTGGTGACCACGAGTTTCGTGGCCTTGTCCACGGTGCCCATCGTCGACTGCAGGGGCAGTGAGACGACGATGTATCCGTCGTTGTTGCGCAGGGTGTAGATACCCGTGCGCCAGCCACGGGAGGATTCCTCCGTGCCGGGGACGTCCATGTTGAAGGATTTCAGGTCCCGGACCTCATCGACGGTCATCGGCGGGACTTCGGGTGCATCGGTGTGCTTTCGATGGGGGAGTTCGTAACGCACGTTGCCGTCGTTGTCCCGCAAGGTCCCCCGGAAGCGGTTGAACTCCAGCGTCGCCCCCTCGCTGGGCATCTCCTGGTTCTTCCAGGAAGACCACATGATGTTCGCCAGGGCGATCGAGTTGTCCTTGAGATCGGTATCCATCTGGTCCTGCAGCGTCAGCCGAAGCGAGGCCGACGCGGACAATGCCGTGACCAGCACCCCGCACATCATCAACGTGGCCATGAGGGCCACGAGCTTGGAGCGGAGGGATACCTGCCGCAGGAGGCGGGGGAGCGAACGCACCAGAGGCCGGACCTAGCGCCGATCGGCCGAGCGCAGCAGGTAGCCGACCCCCCGCTTGGTCTGGATCATGGCCGGCCAGTCCTCCCGGGCATCGATCTTCCGGCGCAGGTATGAAATATAGGACTCGACGATGGAGGCGTCCCCGTTGAAATCGTATTCCCAGACGTGGTCGAGGATCTGGGCCTTGGAGAGCACCCGGTTCGGATTCATCATCAGGTAGCGCAACAGCTTGAACTCGGTGGGGGATAAGTCGACTACTTCGCCGGCACGGCGGACTTCGTGGGCATCGTCGTCGAGTTCCAGATCGTCCACGCGGATGATCGCATCGTCCTCGTCCAGCGGCTGGGTCCGTCGCAATACGGCACGGATCCGGGCCACGACCTCGTCGAGGCTGAATGGTTTGGTCACATAGTCGTCGCCCCCGACGGTCAGGCCCTGGACCTTGTCCTCGGTTCCGTCGCGTGCCGTCAGGAACAGGACGGGGAAGTGGCGGCCGGCCGCGCGGAGCTTGCGGGTGATGGTGAACCCGTCCATGTCCGGGAGCATGACGTCCAGCACGGCAAGATCCGGGAGTTCCTTTTCGACGGCGGCCAAGGCTTCACGGCCGTTGGCCGCAGCGGTGACGTCGAAGCCGGCGAAACGCAGGGAGGTGGACAGCAGCTCACGGATATTGGGTTCGTCGTCGACGACGAGGAGCTTGGCTTCCGCAGGTTTGTCAGTCATGGCACCAATTGTGCGTGTAAAGTCTGGGAGTTTTCTGTGCGCCAGTTGTGTGCCATGGTACGAGGGTATCGGCGCGGGCCGATGGTCTCATCGACGCCGTCTGGCGTTGATGCGCAGCAGAAGCAGGGTGATGAGCAACAAGAAGGCGACCGGTAGCCCGTAGAGGCCGACGGCCATGACCGGGGTGAATGGAGTGGCACCCGCGGTGTACTGGATCAGGACGAAGGACAGGCACGCAACGGAGACCAGGGCGATTGCCGCGGCCAACACGGTCACGATGCGCTGTGCGGTGGCGGGGGAATCAAGGGTGTTCACCCGGTCAAAATATCAGCGTCGGGGCGGCGGACAAAGTCCTCTCGGCCGCGCCCATGCCGTACTCTAGACGAATAGACTTCCCCGACCAGGATCGCATCCGCGCCCAGACGCAGTCGATGCGGGTTCGGTCGGGAATCCAGACGCGGCGCGGCCATCGGGCCGGGCGTCGCCGGTACGCGAGAACGAGGTAGGCGAAGTGCCTTTTGGCAAAGTGAAGTGGTTTGAAGCCTCCAAGGGTTTCGGGTTCCTGGTCACCGACGACGGCCAGGAGGTGTATCTGCACGCCTCGGCGTTGCCCGAGGGCGTCAGCGAGGTCCGCGCGGGCACCCGTATGGAGTTCGGGATCGCTCAGGGCCGTAAAGGGGCCCAGGCATTGACGGCGCGCGTCGTGGAGGCCGCCCCTTCGGTGGTCCGTGGCAAGCGGAAGCCCGCAGAGGACACGGCGATCCTGATCGAGGATCTCATCAAGGTCCTCGACAAGGTCTCCAATGGATTGCGCAAGGGCCGGTACCCCGAGAAGGGCCAGGCCACCAAGATTGCTGCGGTCCTGCGCCGCGTCGCCGACGATTTGGACGCCTGATCATGGCACGGGCACCAAAAGTCGACGCCCTTCTGAGCGCCGAAACCGACCTCGCCCGCATGACGCTGTCGGCCACCGTGGAACCCGGCTGGGTGGGGGAGCACCTGGGCGTCGCCGCTGATGACGATCGCGTGCTGACCCACCGTTTCGAGGCCAGGCTCCCCGGGTACGCCGGATGGAACTGGTACGTGACACTGGCCCGGGTTCCGCGCGGGAAGGTGGCCACGGTCTGCGAGACCGGGCTGTTGCCCGGCGAAGGAGCCATCGTGGCCCCCGCATGGGTGCCGTGGGCCGACCGGGTCCGCCCCGAGGAACTCCAGGCCCAACGGGAAGCCGAGGCGGCCGAAGCCGCGGGGCAGGAATCCGGCGGCAAGGAACCGGAACAAAAGCCAGAACAGAGCGACGGCGCAGCCGCCTCCGCGGCCACGGGCACCGGGAAGGGGTCGGCGGCCGAGCCCGCGCAGGCTCCGGCCGATGAGCAGCATGACGGGGACGGGGAGGAAGCCCCCGCGGCCGAGCAGACCCAGCAGCCTGCGGGCCGGGGTCCGCAGCGCTCCCGGTCCCGCCGTCGTCGCCGATAGCGGCTACATGTTCTCCACGACGTAGTCGATGCAGGCGGTCAGGGCCGAGACGTCGTCCGGTTCGATCGCCACGAACGTGGCGATCCGCAGCTGGTTCCTGCCCAGCTTCCGGTACGGCTCGGTATCCACGATGCCGTTGGAGCGCAGGATGGAGGCCACCCGGGCGGCGTCGATGGAATCGTCGAAGTCGATGGTGGTGATGACGTTGGACCGGTCTTCGGTCTTCACGACATAGGGGGTTGCGACCTCGGAGGCCTCGGCCCATGAATACACCCGGCCCGCCGAGTCGGCGGTGCGGGCTGCCGCCCAATCAAGACCGCCCTGGTCGTTGAGCCAGGAGATCTGCTCATCCAGGGTCACGAGGGTGGCCAGCGACGGGGTGTTATAGGTCTGGTTCTTCAACGAGTTGTCGATGGCCGTGCGCAGGTCCAGGAAATCGGGGATCCAACGCTCGCCCGACCCCACGCGTCCGGCGCGTTCCAGCGCAGCGGGCGAGAACAAGCCCAACCAGAGACCGCCGTCGGAGGCGAAGTTCTTCTGCGGGGCGAAGTAGTAGACATCGGTTTCGGACACGTCCACGGCCAGCCCTCCAGCCGCCGAGGTCGCGTCGACCAGCAATAAGGCCCCGTCGTCGGCGTCCTCCACACGCTTCACCGGTGCCGCGACACCGGTGGAGGTTTCGTTCTGTGGCCAGGCGTAGACGTCCACGCCCGGCTCCGCGAGCGGGGTCGGCCGGGTGCCGGGCTCCGAGGAGATGATCGAGGACCCCTGCAGGAAAGGGGCCCGGTCGGTGGCCTTGGCGAACTTCGAACCGAACTCGCCGAAGGACAGGTGCTGGGCCTTCTGCTCGACCAGGCCGAAGGAGGCGACGTCCCAGAAGGCCGTGGAGCCGCCGACACCGAGGATGACTTCGTAACCTTCGGGGGCGCTGAAGAAGGTGGACAGGCCCTCACGGATGCTGCCGACCAGGTTCTTGACCGGGGCCTGGCGGTGCGAGGTCCCCAGGATCCCGGGGTTGGCCGCTGCCAGGGCCTCCAACTGCGCGGGACGGACCTTGGAGGGGCCGGCGCCGAACCGGCCATCCGCCGGCAGGAGGGATGCGGGGATGCTCAGAGAGTCGGTCAAGTGGTGCTCCTGCCATCGGTGAAATCAGTGGTGTGGACTTCGTGGGTTCGGAAAATACCCCGGACCAATGGTGGCGCAACAGTTGGTGGAATGCCGAAAGCAGGTGGCATTGTTAACGCAGGTAGAGTTGCAACCACGGGTTCCCCCTTGACCGCCCCGCCCTACAGGAGTGCCACGCAGTGACAGATCTGATCGACACCACGGAAATGTACTTGAGGACCATTTTGGAACTCGAGGAAGAGGAAATCACGGCTCTGCGTGCCCGCATTGCCGAACGCCTGGACCATTCAGGGCCGACGGTTTCGCAGACGATCGCCCGGATGGAACGCGACGGCCTGGTGGTCGTCAACCAGGACCGGCACCTCGAACTCACGGTCACTGGACGGGAACGGGCCACCTCGGTGATGCGCAAACACCGTCTGGCCGAGCGGCTGCTGGCCGACGTGATCGGACTGGATTGGGAATACGTCCACGACGAGGCCTGTCGGTGGGAGCACGTCATGAGCGAGCGCGTCGAAAAGCGGCTTTACGATCTGCTGGGCAAACCCACCGACTCTCCCTACGGCAACCCGATTCCCGGGTTGGAGGCCCTCGGGGGACCGGCGGCCCACGAATTCTCCATGGGGGTACAGAACCTAGACTCCGCCTTGCTGGACGAGAACACCGGGCCGGTGGCCGTCGAACGGCTGGCCGAGGCGATCCAGGTGGATCCCGAACTGCTCGCCCAGCTCAATGAAGGCGGCATCCGTCCCGGGGCCCAAGTGACCCTGGAACGGGCGGGGGACTACGTCCTGGTCCGCGTCGAGGGGATCGAAGGAGCCCTGGAGCTTCCCGTGGAGGTCAGTGCCCACGTTTTCGTGGCACGGCAATCGCTATAGTCGATATAGTTATAACGGAACTGTTACTTCGTATCCGATTCGGGTAGCGTGGATAACGGATGGGGATTCGTCCTCATCCACTCGTTCCGACGCTTAGCCCTGCCTGCGGATCGGGTCCGTTCGCCCAAATGACAGGCAGGGGTGGAGAACCCAAACACCGACGGCCGGCTCGCCTGTTTCCTTGGCACCAGGCCGTCTTGGGGTGAAGCTGCAGCTTTGTGCGCGGCCGGATCCGTGGGATCCGAACCCGACAGCTAACTCCGCAGGCGCCATGAGAGGTCTCTCGTTTGACAGAGCAAAAACGTTCCGGGCGGCGTGCCGCCCCGGCACCGCTGGCCGAAGCTGTAGCACCGGACATCGTCCACGGCCCGTATGTGCCCCGGCGGTTTGCGTCGACCATGCGTTACGCGGCACCAGCGACTTCGGTGCGTTGGGAGGCAGCCCAGGCGGTTGCCGCCGAGCAGCCGGCCGATCTTGCCGACATCGTTCCGCTCCTGGCCGATCCGGCAGGCAGCCAACAGTCTTTCCCCGCACCGCAGGACACCAGGGAGTCGTTCGATTCCACGGTGATCGGCCTGCCCGTCGGTGTCCGCGCCGCCGGCCCCCGGGCTCGCACGCATTCCCCGCGCCGCCCCGTCCTGGCCTGGAGCCACCGGTTTGCCGCCGTGGCAGCGGTCTCCGGGTTGGCCTTGGCGGCCGCGTACCCGGCGCTGGATGGCGGCGACGAGCCCGCCGGGCCCGATGAGCGGGTCGCCCACCAGGCCAGCGCCAATATCGCCGACGTCGACGTGCCGGACTCCGATGACTTCGCCATCGTCCGCGCCTCGGTCTCCAGCAGCTTCAGCAAGGACGACCAGCTCGATTACCTGATGTCCGCCTCGAGGGGGGACGTCAGTCGGATCAATACCCGCGGCGTCCTTGCCCAGCCGGTTGATCATGTCCGGATCACCTCCCCGTTCGGCGCTCGGTCGAATCCCACCGGTGCGGGCGGACAGGTCCACATCGGACAGGACTACGGAATGGCCTGCGGGTCCCCGGTGAAGGCCTCGGCCGCGGGCACCGTGGTGCAGGCAGGCTGGGCCGGGCATTCGGGCAACCGGGTCCGCGTCGACCACGGCAACGGCCTGGAGACCACCTACAACCACAACAGCAGCCTCAAGGTGTCGGTGGGGCAAAAGGTCAAGCGTGGCCAGGTGGTGTCCCTGAGCGGGACGACCGGCAACTCCACCGGCTGCCATGTCCATCTGGAAGTCCTGGTCGACGACACGCCGGTTGACCCCGCAGGGTGGCTTTAGCCCCGGAAAGTCGCGGGTCGTGACCTGGAGCTAACCGTTTCGTGACCTGAACGTGACTTTTAGAAGCACTTCATATAATGTTGTCGTCGTGCCAGACCGCATAGGGGTCAGGCACACTCGAGCAGATTGCCGAATACTGCCACTGCCCGAGGTCCGTTCGCAAAATCGCTTGGCAGTAGCGGGGGAACCACATTTCGGGTCCATCAGGATCCTTGGGGTTAAGTGTCAGGGTCCGTCCAGCGGGCCAGACACCGAGTGACTCCCACTCGAATCCGACAGCTCACCTCGCAGGCATTGGGAGAGGTAATCAATTCATGACCACGCGTCACGCTCTTGGCCGTCACCGCGCCACCCCAGTTCGCACCAATCCGTTGGAGTCGATCTCCAAGGCAGTGTCCTCCAACGCAGGCTCCGTTGGCCGTCAGGCCGCCGTGATCGCCGCAGCATCGGGCCTCGTCCTGTCCATCGGCGTTCCCGCCCAGGCCACCCCGGCCACCCGCGAAGCAGATAAGGCGCCGGTTTCCGACGTCCTGCAGGCCGACCTCGTCGCCAAGAAGGCCTCCGTGCAGGGCACGGTCAAGGTCGCTGCCGCGAAGAAGAAGGACGCCCCGGTCGTCAAGGTTCGCTCGATCAAGTCCGCCACCGATGGCGCCGACTACCGCGCAGCACAGAAGGCAGAGCGCGAGGCAGCCGAGAAGGCCGCCGCCGAGCGTCGCGAAGCAGCTCAGGAAGCTGCCGCCGAGCGCCAGGAAGCAGCTCAGGAAGCTGCCGCCGAGCGTCGTCAGGCCGCTGCCGCCTCGAACTCGACTTCCTCGAGCAACTCGTCCTCGAGCAACACTTCGTCGAGCAACTCCTCCTCGAACAACGCGTCCTCGGGCAACACCTCCTCGACGTCCTCCAACGTGACGAAGAAGGAAACGAAGACTGCCCCGAGCACCGGCAACTCCAGCATTGCCAGCATGGCCAAGCAGTACATCGGATCCCCATACGTCTTCGGCGGCTCGACCCCGGGCGGCTGGGACTGCTCCGGCTTCGTGCAGTACATCTACGGCAAGGCCGGCGTCAGCCTGCCGCACAACGCCGCGGCACAGCGCGCCTCCGGCAAGCTCGTGCGCACCTCCAGCCCGAAGCCGGGCGACCTGGTCTTCCAGAGCAACGACTCGCACGTCGGCATCTACATCGGTGGCGGCAAGATGGTCGGGGCCCAGAACCCGAAGGCCGGCACGGTCATCCGCGACACCACGGGCCCGTACGCGGCCCCGCTGGTCGGCTACTACACGATCGCTGGCTAATAGACTTAGCATCTAGTGGAGCTCTCACCCGAAAGGGTGGGGGCTCCACTACTTTTAAGCCAGCGGACACCCCGACGACGGGAAACGATCCCGGGCATGAACCCCCCGGACAGGGCAGCATGAATTCGTCGTGGGGGCAGGAGTGACACGCGCGGCGACGAGGCGGGGTGGTCCCCACGACGGGGGTTGCGGGCTTAGGCTGGTGCCCGATGGACCTTGCACGAGAACCGCGGTCAACGGTTTGGTCCGCTGACCACGGGTGGACACCACGACAAGGAACGCCTATGCGAACCCTGGTATTGAATGCAGGATATGAACCACTGGCGGTGGTGACCTTCCGCCGGGCGCTGCTTCTTGTGCTGACCGGCAAAGCCAGCGTCCTGGCCGAGGACAGCGAACCAGTGGTGACCCCACGGACGGTCGTCGGAAGACCGTCGGTGATCCTGCTCAACCGGTACGTCAAGGTGCCCTACCGGAACGCAGCCAACGTCACCCGACGCGGAGTGCTGCGCCGGGACGGCCGCCGATGCGGGTACTGCGGCAAGGCAGCCACCACCGTCGACCACATCACGCCCCGTTCCCGCGGAGGCACCAACACCTGGGAGAACCTCATCGCCTGCTGTCTGGACTGCAACAGCACCAAGGGAGACAAGACCTTGCGCCAGCTGGGATGGAAACCCAGATTCACACCCCTCCGGCCCCGCGGGCCCCAATGGTTCATCACCGAACTGGAGCGTCCGGCACCCGGATGGTCGGACTTCCTCACCGGGACGGCAGCATGAAATTCGACGCCATCATCGTCGCCGGTGGCCGGGGGAGCCGGCTGGGCGGACGCGATAAGCCACTGCTGGCCCACGGGGGGTCCACCCTGTTGGAACATGCCCTCCGGGCCGCGTCGTCGGCGAACCGCATCGCCGTGGTCGGTCCGACGGAATTGAACCCCGTGATCTCGGATTACGCCCAGGGGGCAGCCGCCGGACAGATCCTGACGCTCACCCGCGAATACCCGGCCTTCGCCGGCCCGGCGGCCGCCGTGGCCGCCGGCCTGCACAGCCTGGGTGAAGGGACGGCCGGGGAAGTCCCGGCCCCGGTGGAACAGGCACCCCTGACCCTGATCCTGGCCGCCGACCTGATCGATCCCGGCCCGGTGGTCGAAGGCATCGTGGCCCATGCCGGCGACCAAGCGGTCGGCCCCGTTGCGCCGACGCCCGCCACCGAAGGAATCGAGGCCCAGGGCCTGGGGCAAGTCGACTTCGGCAGGGCCTGGGTCCCGGTGGATGCCGACGGAAGACTCCAACCCCTGAGCTGTGTGGTGGAGACCGGGGCACTGGTCCAGGCCGTCGAGTCCGCGACGAGCCAGGGGAAGGGGCTGGCCAACTCCTCGATGATGCGCCTGCTTGCTAAGGTGCAGATAGTCAGGGTGTCCCTCGACGGTGTGGACTACACCGACGTGGACACTTGGGAAGACGCCGACCGGGCAGGAATCAGCCGCCCGTCGGATGAAGCCAGGGGCCGGTAGCCCGCTGCAACAGGAGGTATGGATGTCCGAGATGCCCGAGCTGGATGAATGGGTCACCGAACTGCTGAAGGGACTCGAGATCCCCGAGGCCCCCGTGGACATCGACGCCATCCTGGGCATGGCAGGAGTCGCCGCGCATTCGATCATTCGTCCGGCCGCGCCCGTGACCACCTACGTCGCAGGTTTTGCCGCCGGGTTGGCGGCCGGAGCCGGCATGGCTGATGACAAGGCCTCCATGCAGGGGGCCACGCAGCGGGTCAACGAACTGCTGGCACGGCGCAGCGGCTCCGAGCAATAGTGCCAGAAGCAGACTGGCACCAGGCGCGACGCCTGGCCTACGAGGCCGGAAGCGCGCTGGCGGCGGCCCGTAGGGAGCCCGAACTGGTCCCTCTGGCCCGGGCTGCCGGGAGGGTCCTGGCGCAGGATATCCACTCCCTGCACACCATGCCCCACTATGCCTCCTCGGCGATGGATGGTTGGGCCGTGGCGGGGGAAGGTCCCTGGCAGGTGGAACGGCCCCGGGAGGATTCCGGGGACGACGCCGAACAACCGCGGCCCCACGCAGGCGCCGGCAGCACGCCGTCGCCGCTGGAACCGGGCCGGGCCCGGGCCATCGTGACCGGGGAGTCTGTGCCCGAGGGGGCGACGGCGGTGCTCCGGCAGGAAGCAAGCGAGCTGGAGGCGGCCACCGGAACACTCTCCACCCCCGACGCCCCCGCCGCGGGGGCCGATATCCGCCCGGCGGGCCGCGAGGCCGCCGAAGGGGAATTGCTCCTTCGTGCCGGCACCCGTCTGACGCCGGGGCGCATCGCGGTGGTCGCCGTCGGAGGACATGACCAGCTGCCGGTCGCCTCGACGGTGCGGATCCGTCTGCTGCTCACCGGCGACGAGGTGGTCACCGCGGGCATTCCGGCCCCGGGACAGGTCAGGGACACCTTCGGTCCGGTGCTTCCGGGGTGCATCGAGGCCCTCGGCGGGGTCGTGGCGGACGTGCTGCGGATCGGGGACGACGCCCCGGCGACCCGGGACGCACTGGACTCCGACTCCGCCCGGGGCGCCGATGTGGTGCTCAGCACCGGGGGGACCGGGCATTCGCCCGCCGACCATGTGCGTCCGGTGGCCGAGGAACTCGGGGGAACCTCGATCGTGGGTTCGGTGGCGATGCGGCCGGGGCACCCGGCCCTGCTGCGGGGCCTGCCCGGCGGACGGCTCCTGGTGGGACTGCCGGGCAACCCCCTGGCGGCCTTCATGGCCGTGGTGACCTTGCTGGAACCCCTGCTCCAAGGAGCCAACGGCCAACCGCCGTCGGCGCCGGTGGCCGTGCGGACCGGGGAGGCGGTCCGGGGGGCCGGGCACTCCCACCGGCTCCTGCCAGCCCGATGGACGGATCCGGTGGCCCGGCAGCAGCTGGTGGCCTCCGAACACACCGGCTCGGCCATGATGCGTGGCCTGGCCCAGGCCGACGTCGTCATGGTCGTCCCCCCGGAGGGAGTGGCGGCCGGAGGAGAGCTCACCTACCTGGAACTGCCATGGTACGGTCGGTGAAAGAATCCGCCGTGGAACCCCTGTGGTCCGAGATCGGCGGCGCGAAGAAGGAGGCCAACGGGTGGGCAGACTGACCCGGCGGCGCCGTGTCGTCCACTATTCCTCGGAGACCGGCTCCCGTGTCCGCGAAGAGACGATCGCCGCTGAGGAACCGTTGGAGATCCGATTGGGCCGGCGCGTCTTCAGCATCACCATGCGCACCCCCGGCAACGACTTCGACCTGGTGGCCGGCTTCCTGGTCAGCGAGGGAATCATCGGCGGCCCGGAGGAATTGAGCAGCATGCGGTTCTGCGCCGGCGAGGACGAGGACGGCCGCCAGACCTTCAACGTCGTCGAAGCAGGCCTGGGCGAAGGCGCCATCATCCCCGACCCGTCCCTGGACCGGCATATCTTCACGTCCTCCTCCTGCGGGATCTGTGGCACGGCCTCCATCGACGCGGTCGCCAAGACCAGCCGGTTCACCGTGGCCCCGTCCAGCGGAGTCATCGGCGTCGGAACCCTCCTCGGACTCTCCACGACCCTGCGCTCGAGCCAGGAACTCTTCGGCAAGACCGGCGGGGTCCACGCGGCAGGACTGTTCGACACGGACGGGAACCTGCTGTGCCTGCGCGAGGACGTCGGACGGCACAACGCCGTGGACAAGGTCGTCGGCTGGGCCCTGCGGGAAGGCAGGCTGCCGCTGCGCGACACCGTCCTGCAGGTCTCTGGCCGGGCCTCCTTCGAACTGGTGCAGAAGGCCTACCTCGCCGGCATCCCCGTGCTCTGCGCCGTCTCGGCGCCCTCGTCACTGGCCGTGGAACTCGCCGAGCGGGCCGGACTGACCGTTGCGGCCTTCGCCCGCGGAAGCAGCGTGAACCTCTATACCCACCCGGAGCGGATCGACACCGACGACTCCGTGGACCACCAGGCGCCGGCGCCCCACGCCCCGGCCGCCCCGGACAACAGGAAGTAGGACGGTCGACGTGAAGCGCTCGGCTCCTGAACAGGACATCAATGAGGATGCGCTGGAAGTCGGCGCCCCGAAGACGACGGCGGCCGGGGTCAAGGCGGTCATGGTCGCCTTGGACCGCGGATATTCCCAGGCCGGGGTCAGCCGGACGCTGCGCTCGATGCTGCGGGTGAACCAGCGCGGAGGGGTCGACTGCCCCGGCTGCGCCTGGCCCGAATCGATCACCGGGGCCCGTAAGCCCGCCGAATTCTGTGAAAACGGGGCCAAGGCCCTCGCCGAGGAGAGCACCACCCGGACGGCCGACGCCGCCTGGTGGGCCGAACACTCCATCGAGGACCTGGGCGACAAGACCGAGTACTGGCTGGGAAACCAGGGCCGGATCACCGAACCGATGATGATCCGTGAAGGGGAGAGCCACTACCGGCCCGTCTCCTGGTCGCAGGCCTTCGCCACCGTGGGCGAGCACATCAACGCCACGACCGCCGACCGCTGCGTCTTCTACACGTCGGGACGCACCGCGAACGAGACGGCGTTCATGTACCAGCTCTTCGCCCGCAGCATCGGGACGAACAACCTGCCCGACTGTTCGAACATGTGCCACGAGTCCTCCGGCACCGCGCTGAGCCCGACCATCGGCATCGGCAAGGGGACGGTATCGCTGGAGGACTTCGAACATTCCGAGCTGATCTTCGTCATCGGGCAGAACCCCGGGACCAACCATCCGCGCATGCTTTCGGCATTGGCCGACGCCCGCAAACGCGGGGCCAAGGTCGTCGCCGTGAACCCGCTGCCCGAGGCCGGCCTGCTCAACTTCCGCGACCCGCAAACCGTCGACGGCCTGGTCCGGGGCGGGACCCGGATCGCCGATGAATTCCTGCAGATCAAGGTCGGCGGGGACCTGGCCCTGTTCCAGGCGTTCGGTCACCTGCTCCTGGCGGAGGAGGCCCGTCACCCGGGCAGCATCGTGGACCGCGAATTCGTCGAGTCCCAGACCAATGGTTTCGACGCCTATGCCGCGGCCCGGGCCACGATCGATTGGGAAGCCACCGAGGAAGCCACCGGACTCTCCCGCCAGGAGATCTCGACGGTCGCCTCGATGCTGGCCAAATCCAAGGGAACCATCATCTGCTGGGCCCTGGGACTGACCCAGCAGCCGCATTCCGTGGACACCCTGAAGGAACTGATCAACGTCCTGCTGCTGCAGGGGAACTTCGGCAAGCCGGGGGCCGGCGCCTGCCCGGTCCGCGGTCACTCCAACGTCCAGGGGGACCGCACCATGGGGGTGTGGGAGAAACCGAAGGAGGACTTCCTGGCCGCCCTGGATGCGGAATTCAGCATCACCACCCCCCGCGAGCACGGCTACGACTCCACCGACACGGTCGAGGCCTTCGAGAACGACGACGTCGATGTCTTCGTGTCCATGGGCGGGAACTTCTCGCTGGCCTGCTCCGATACCGAAGCACTCGAGGCCGGGATGCGCCGGGCCGGATTGACCGTGCACATCTCCACCAAACCCAACCGCTCCCACGTCGTCCACGGCAGGACGTCATTGATCCTGCCCACGCTGGGGCGCACCGATCGCGACGATAAGCACCCCACCGGCCCGCAGTTCCTTTCGGTGGAGGACTCCATGTCCGTCGTGCACACCACCCAGGGCCGGCTCGCCCCGATGTCCCGGCACCTGCTGGCCGAACCGGTCATCGTCGCCCGCATGGCCGCGGCGACGCTGGGGGAGGACCATGCGGTCAACTGGCGGACCATGGCCCAGGACTACGACGTCATTCGCGATCACATCGCCGCCGTCTGCCCGGGCTTCGAGGACTTCAACCGGAGGGTGCGCACCCGCAACGGATTCGTCCTGCCGAACCCGCCGCGTGATACCCGGACCTTCGCCACCGACATCGGCAAGGCCCGCTTCACGGTCAGCCCCTTGGAATACCTTTCGGCTCCCGAGGGGCACCTGATCCTGCAGACGCTGCGCAGCCACGACCAGTACAACACCACGTTCTACGGTCTGGACGACCGCTACCGCGGGATCTCCAACGGGCGTCGGGTCATCCTGGTCCACCCGGAGGACCTGGCCGAGCTCGGATTCACGGACCGCGACCTGGTGGATGTGATCTCCACGTTCGGCGGAACCCAGCGCCGAGCCAACCGGTTCCGGCTCGTGGCCTACCCCACGGCCCGCGGCTGCGCGGCCGCCTACTTCCCGGAAGCCAATGCCCTGGTCCACCGGGGACTGGTCGCCAGGGAGTCGAACACCCCCGGCTATAAGGCCATGACCGTCGGGTTCGTTCCGCATACCGAAGAACCCAGCCGGACCTTCGACGAACGCGAGCGTCCCGCCCGCCGGCCGGAACCGGCAGCCTAGGGGTGCCCCGCCGCGGGTAGCATGGGGGCGCGTCCCGGCAACGTGCCGGGACGTCGTGATGGAAGGACCCCGCCGTGAGCATGGACCAGGCAGCCTGGAGCTCCCTGCATAAGATGTCCTCGGGAAAAACCGGGCGGCAGTTCGCCCCCGGGACCGTGCGTCGGATCATTGATTTCGCCCGCGGCTACGGGCGCCGGTTGAGCCTGTTCGTCATCCTGTCGGCCGTCGCCGCGGTCCTGGCCGTGGCGACCCCAGTGCTGGCCGGCAAGGTCATCGACGCCATCGTCGCCGACGGGCCGTTGTCCACCATCGTGCGGCTGGCCTTGTTGATCGCGGCCGTGGCCATCGCCGAAGCCGGCGTCTCGCTGTGGAACCGTTGGCTCTCCTCCAGCCTCGGTGAACAAGTCATCTACGATCTGCGCACCACCGTTTACGAACACGTGCAGAAGATGCCCATCGCCTTCTTCACCAGGACCCGGACCGGGGCCCTGGTCAGCCGGCTGAACAACGACGTCATCGGTGCCCAGCAGGCCTTCGCCGGAACCCTCTCCGGGGTCGTCAGCAACGTCGTGGCCCTCATCCTCACCGCGGGGGTGATGGTCAGCTACTCCTGGCAACTGACCCTGATCGCGGTGCTGATGCTGCCGATCTTCCTGATCCCCGCCCGACGCATGGGGGCCACCGTGGCCCGCCTGCGCCGCGAGGCCGCGGACTACAACGCGGATATGGGCACGCAGATGACCGAACGCTTCTCGGCGCCGGGGGCCACGCTGGTCAAGCTCTTCGGCCGACCCGAGGTCGAGGCGCAGGCCTTCGCCGAACGCACCGCCAGGGTCCGCGACATCGGGGTGAAGACCGCCATGCGCCAGTTCTTCTTCGTGACCTCGCTGACCCTGGTCACGGCCCTGACCCTGGCACTGGTCTACGGGCTCGGCGGTGCCTTCGCCCTCGAGGGCCGGCTGAAGGCCGGTGACGTGGTGACCCTGGCGTTGCTGCTGACACGCCTGTACGCGCCGCTGACGGGGCTGGCCAATGCCCGGGTGGAGGTGATGAGCGCGCTGGTCTCCTTCGACCGGGTCTTTGAGATCCTGGACCTGAAACCGCTGTTGACCGAGAGCCCCGAGGCCACCGACGTTCCCGCCGGGCCGGTATCGGTGCGCTTCCGCGACGTGCGCTTCGGCTACCCCAGCGCCGAGAAGGTCTCCCTGGCCTCGCTCGAGGACGTGTCCGTGCTGGACAGCCGAGGTGGCCAGGAGGTCCTGCATGGCATCGACTTCGAGGTCCCCGCAGGGCAGACCTACGCGCTGGTCGGTTCCTCGGGTGCGGGAAAATCGACCATCGCGCAATTGTTGGCCCGGCTGTACGACGTCGATCAGGGTTCCGTGGAGTTCTCCGGACTCGATGTCCGCGAGGCCCGCTTCGCCTCGATGCGGGCCACCATAGGCATGGTGACCCAGGACGGCCACCTCTTCCACGACACCATCGCGGCGAACCTGCGCATGGCCCATCCGGAGGCCTCCGACGAGGCTCTGTGGGATGCCCTGCGGCGGGCCCGGCTCGACGACCTGATCCGGACACTGCCCGACGGGCTGGACACGATGGTGGGCGAACGCGGCTATCGGCTCTCCGGGGGCGAACGCCAACGCCTGACCATTGCCCGCCTGCTGCTTGGCGCCCCGCGGGTCGTGCTGCTGGACGAGGCCACGGCGGCCCTGGATTCGACCAGCGAGGCAGCGGTCCAGGCTGCGCTGGGGGAGGCCCTGGCCGGTCGGACGGCCGTGGTCATCGCCCACCGGCTCTCCACGATCCGCACCGCCGATGCCATCCTCGTGGTCGAGGGAGGTCGGATCGTCGAACGCGGAAGCCATGCCGAACTGCTCGCCGTCGGTGGACGGTATGCCGAGCTCTACCGGACCCAGTTCGCCTCCACGGGCCCCGAAGCGGCCCCGGGGCAGTGAGCGGCGGCCCACCGCAACGCGCCCCGGCGTCCCGGCCCGGAGAAACGGCTTCCACCGGCTGAACAGGGCCGGGTTTGGGGGCTTTGGCCATGGCGCTCGGCCATGGGGACTGGTCGTATATGTAGAATCAAGGACCATGTGCTCCTCAGGAGCACGGTCTGGGTGGCGTTGCTTGGGAGAGACACGCCACGATCAACAATCATCCGTGGTACGAAATGATCTGGAGATTACATGCAGCGCGGCACCAACCTTGGGCGCCTAGGCGACTTCAACCAAGCGGTTATCTTTGAATCGATCCGGCGGGCGCTCGACGGAGTTAGTCGGGTCGAATTGGCGGGATCCACCGGTTTGTCGCCCCAAACGATCTCCAACGTCGTCCGTCGCCTGCTCGATGAGGGGCTGGTTCGTGAGGACCGCACCATCGTCTCCGGTCCGGGGAAGCCGCGGACCGTGCTGGAACTCGAAGTCAACCGCCAGCTCGCGGTCGGCATCCACCTGGACCCGGCCGGGATCACCCAGGTGATGCTGAACCTGCGCGGCGAAGTGCTCCATTCCAAGCGGTACTTCACCCCGGCCGTGGTGGATCCTGAATCCACCGTGGACCAGATGGCCGAGGCCGTCGAGGAATTGATCAAGGAATCCGGGCAGCCCCGGGACCGCGTCGTCGGGGTCGGCGTCGTCGTCCCCGGACCGATGGATCTGGAGGGTGGACACGTCACGGCGCCGCCGCTGCTCGATGGCTGGACCAAGGTCGAGTTCGTCAAGCCGTTGGCTGCCAAGCTGGGGCTGAACGTCATCTTGGAAAAGGACACGATCGCGGCGTCCATCGCCGAGGTCTGGAACGGCAAGAACCCCGAGGACGAGCAGGACTTCGTGTTCGTCTACGTCGGGGCGGGCATCGGCGTGGGCATGGTCATCAACGGGGAGATCGTCCGTGGGGTGAGCAATAACGCGGGGGAGATCGGCCACTTCTCGGTCGGTGAGGAGACCGGGCTCTGCGCCTGCGGTCGCAAGGACTGCCTGGCCGGGGCGACCTCCTTCGAGAACCTCGACAACAAGGCCACCAAGGCGGGGCTGGACCTGGGCATCCCGGAGAACGCCGATGTCGCCGGACGGGCCGAAGGGATGATGAAGCTGGCCGAACTGGCGGACGAAGGCAACGAGGTCGCCATCGGACTACTGCGCGACTTCGCAGGCCGGACCGCCGATATGGTCGCCCAGCTGATCAACGCCCTCGACGTCGACAAGGTCATCTACGGCGGACCCTACTGGCCGCTGATTAGCGACCACGTCCTGTCCGGGGCCGCCGAGATTATCAACCAGCGCTTCAACGCTAAGGACGTCCATTCGATCAGCGTCGTCGATTCCGAGCTGGGCCCGGAGGTCGCCGCCATCGGCGGCGGCTGCGCCATCCTCGACGCCAGCCTGTCGCCCAAGGCCAGCGTCCTGCTCCTGAACTGAGCCTCGACGGCAAGATATGACGCCACGGGCGTCATCGGTGAAAACCGGTGGCGCCCGTTGTCATAACGGGTTGGTTTCGAAGGTTGACATTCTAAGTCCAGTGGAATTAGATATAAGTGTCAGTGCTGCAGCCACCAAGTTGCCCATCGACACGGCAATGCGAGTCTCAACGGCTTCCGTGCCTGGTGGGGGAACGGCAGGTTGGCGGCTACGGGGAACAGGGCTGACATGGGTGCCGACCGGCACCGTTGATGTTTTTAAGGGAGCCATCAGCCATACGCCGGTCGGCACCAATATTTGTTTAATGGGTGCCTTCGTCCGGTGGCCCGGGGTGCCGGACGCGGGGGAACAGGGTGCCCCTGACCGGAATCGAACCGGTGGCCTACCCTTTAGGAGAGGGTCGCTCTATCCGACTGAGCTACAGGGACCAATCGCCGTGGGGCTGAGCCCGGGCGAACAGCAACCATCCTAGCGGCAGAATCCGGTCACACCGAAAACGACTCCGGTCGGGTCCGCCCCGGCTCAGGACAGTCCGGCCTCGCCCCACCTGCGTCGGAACGTGCGCACGAACGAGGCGATGACCACCGCCAGGGCGGTCGCCACCGTGGCGAAGAGCAGGATCCAGCCGGTGATGGTCAACGCCGAGGCCAGGCCCACCCGGTCCGGATCGGTGGTTCCGGCGAGCAGCCCGTCGATCATCGGGTTGGTCCACAGGGAGACGATCGCGAACAGCAGCGGGATCGCCCACAAGCCCCAGCGCAGCCCCCGCCGCGGCACATGCAGGGCAATGGCCAGCATCGCCACCAGGGCGGTGAAGAGCGGGAACAACGTGCCCGCCGTCTTATGCACGTAGGACAGTTGGCCCAGGGCATCGTCGTCCATGACCGTTTGGAGTTTCCGGATGTAGTCCGCGTCGAAGCCGCCGAGCAGCTGATCGGGCATCGCCAGGCCCCCGGAGAGGTCCTGCATCTGGTTCAAGACCAGCAGGTGATAGTACCAGAAGAGCAGGAGGACGGCGCCGAGCCCCGCCCAGAGGATCAGGTTGCCGTTGCCCTGGGCCTGTTCCGGGGTCCTGCCGGTGGTGGTGTTGGCCAGGGCGCTGCCCGGCCGCGGGGGCACACTGCCCGGAGACTGGCGGGGCGGACCGCCCGCACCGCTTTTCGCCGGCGATCCCGGGTTCCCCGTGGCCTGGTTCTTCTGCTGGCGGGACTTCTTGCGGCGCTGTGCGGGCTTCTTGGACATGGCGCCATTATGCCGGGACGGGGGCCGGGGCGGGAAAACGCCGGCAACCGTAGACTGGGGGGACCATGGATTTTCTCTTCGACGACTTTTCCGAGGCGCGCTCGCGCCTGAGTGCAAACGACGCCGGCGCCTCCGGGCCCCCGCAGGCCGCCGAACTGCTGGAGGGGCTGAACCCGGAGCAGGAACGGGCGGTGAAGCATGCGGGCAGCCCGCTGCTGATCGTCGCCGGTGCCGGCTCGGGCAAGACCCGGGTGCTTTCCCACCGCATCGCCTACCTGCTGGCCACGGGCAGGGCCCGCCCGCATGAGATCCTGGCGATCACCTTCACCAACAAGGCCGCCGCCGAAATGCGTGAACGTATCGGGGAGCTGGTGGGGGAACCGGCGCAGAAGATGTGGATCTCCACGTTCCACTCCTCCTGCGTGAGGATCCTGCGTCGCGAGGCCACCTCGGTGGGACTGAAATCCAACTTCTCGATCTACGATGCCGCCGATTCCCTGCGGCTGATCACGCTGATCGCCAAGGGGCTGGACCTGGACCCGAAGAAGTTCGCGCCCAAGGCGATGCAACACCGGATCTCGGCGTTGAAGAACGAACTGATCGACGACGAGGAGAATGCCTCCACCACGAACATGAACGACCCGTTCGCCGCGGCCGTCTCGGAGGTCTACCGCGGGTACACGCAGCGGCTGCGCCAGGCCAACGCCATGGACTTCGATGACCTCATCGGCCAGGTCGTGAACATCTTCCGGGCCTTTCCCGGCATTGCCGACAACTACCGGCGGCGGTTCCGTCATGTGCTGGTCGACGAGTACCAGGACACCAACCACGCGCAGTACTCGCTGGTGCGCGAACTCACCGGCCCCGACGGGCAGACCCCGGGCGGGGAATTGACCGTGGTGGGTGACTCCGACCAGTCCATCTACGCCTTCCGTGGTGCCGATATCCGCAATATCGTCGAATTCGGCAAGGACTACCCGGAAGCCGAGACGATCAAGCTCGAACAGAACTACCGGTCCACCCAGACCATCCTCAACGCAGCCAACGCGGTGATCTCGCTCAATGAGGATCGCCCCGAGAAGAGGTTGTGGACCGCCGAGGGGGAGGGCCCGCGGATCGTGGGCTACGTGGGCGAATCGGAACAGGACGAGGCCCGGTGGATCGCCCGGGAGATCCTGCGGCTCAACGACGAGGAGGGCATCCGCCCCGGGGACGTGGCCGTGTTCTACCGCACCAACGCCCAATCGCGCTCGCTGGAGGAACAGCTGATGCGGGTGGACCTGAAATACAAGGTCGTCGGCGGCACGCGGTTCTATGACCGCAAGGAGATCAAGGACGCGTTGGCCTACCTGCGGGTGCTGGCCAACCAGGAGGACGACGTCAACGTCCGGCGCGTCCTGAATGTGCCCAAACGCGGGATCGGCGACCGGGCCGAATATGCGGTGGCGGCCCTGGGGGAGAAGGAGCGCATCCCCTTCATGGAGGCCCTGCGCCGCGCCGATGAGGCTCCCGGGCTGGCCACCCGCAGCACCAAGGCCGTCGCCGGCTTCGTGAAGATCATCGACGACCTCGCGGTGGTCGCCGAAGGCTCCGGGGCGGCTGCCGCGGTGGAGGCCGTACTGGAGCAGACCGGCTACCTGGAGATGCTGCGCAAATCCGATGACCCGCAGGATGAATCACGGGTGGAGAACCTGGCCGAACTGGTCGCCGTGGTCAGGGACTACGAACGGGAGAACCCCGAGGGCACGCTGGGCGGGTTCTTGGAGCAGGTCTCGCTGGTGGCCGACGCCGACTCGATCCCCGATGCCCCCGACGACGACGAGGGCGCGCAGATGGCCGAGCGTGAAGGCATGGTGACCCTGATGACCCTGCATACCGCCAAGGGCCTGGAGTTCCCCACGGTCTTCCTCACGGGCATGGAACACGGCATCTTCCCGCACCAGCGTTCGATGACCGACCCCAAGGAGCTCGCCGAGGAACGCCGGCTGGCCTACGTCGGACTGACCCGGGCCCGTCGCCGGCTCTATGTCACCCGGGCGGAATACCGCAGCCTGTGGGGCCAGTCGCAGTACAACCCGGCCAGCCAGTTCCTGGAGGAGATTCCCAGCCAACTGCTCGATTGGAAACGCGAAGGGGCGATCCGTTCGGCGCCCGGGGCCTTTGGCAGCCGAGACTTCGCCACGAGCCGGTACGACGGCGGATCCTTCTGGGGTGCCGGTACCGGGGGAGGGGGCGGACGTCGCGCCGGGGATATCGAAACCGGCTCGCTACATACCGCGCCCACGGCCCGGGCCGCGGGACGGGTGCAGCCACAGAAGGAAGTCATCCAGCTCTCCGTGGGGGACAAGGTCTCCCACAGCACCTTCGGCGAGGGCGTGGTGCTCGCCTTGGAGGGGGCGGGGGACAAGACCGTGGCGAAGGTGAAGTTCACCGCAGAGGAGAAGCGTCTGCTGCTGCGTTATGCGCCGCTGAGCAAACTCGGCTGATTCGTCTCCGGGCAGGCCTGCCCGGTGCTCAGCGGCGGTGGGCCCGCAGGAAGCCCTGCGGAGAGGATTCATGGTCGCGGGGTGCCCGCTGCAGGTCTTCGTCGATCACGAAGCCCAGGGCGCCCAACCGCGTCACCAGATCGGCGGGGTCGTGCATGTACGCGGTCATCTTCACGTCGCGGCCGTAGGCCCGCCGGATCTCCCGGGGGCCGGAACCCGACTGGAACCCGAGCAACAGGCTCCCTCCGGGGCGCAGGACGCGAAGGAACTGGCCGAATACGGCCCCCAGTTCCTCCGGCGCCGTGTGGATGATCGAATACCAGGCCAGGACCCCTTCGAAGCTGTTCGCCGGATACGGCAACCCCGCCAGCTCGGCGACGGTGAACGATGCGCCCGGATGCCCGCGCCGGGCCTGGTCGATCATTCCCGGCGAGAAGTCGACCCCGGCGAGATCATGGTGTCCGAGGTCCCGGAGATGCCCGAGCAGGCGTCCGGTGCCGCATCCGGCATCCAGTATCGGGCCGTGGTCGGGCACCGCGGCACTGAACCTGCCCAGGACTTCACGATCCGCGGCCGCCTCGGCGGCGGTATCGGGCAGGAGCCGGGCGTAGTCGGCGGCGACCAGATCATAGGCGATGCGGGCGGTCGGTGCCGGACGGGAAGGGGGCATGTCAATCAAAATATCGCAGGCCGGAATGCACGTCCACAACGTGAAAACCCCGGAAAGTCGGCGATCTTTGTCTACGGAGCGTAGAACTGTGCTCTTTCTCACGAAAGCGATAGCCTAGGCAAGGCATCATCCGGCTAGGGGCTAAAGTTCCCTGTGGAGCCATCGGGCCAACATGTGCCGACGCTCCGAGTCAGAAACGACTTCGACGTAGAAGGACACACCCGTGGACCTGTATGAATACCAGGCGCGCGATCTGTTCGAGCAGCACGGTGTCCCCGTGCTTGCCGGCATCGTGGCGTACACCCCTGAAGAAGCCAAGGCCGCCGCTGAGAAAATCGGCGGCGTCGTAGTGGTCAAAGCCCAGGTCAAGGTCGGAGGCCGCGGCAAGGCCGGCGGCGTCAAGGTCGCCAAGACCGCCGACGAGGCGTTCGAATACGCGTCCGCCATCCTCGGGATGGACATCAAGGGCCATACCGTCGACAAGGTCATGATCGCCCAGGGCGCCGACATCGCCGAGGAGTTCTACTTCTCCGTGCTGCTGGACCGGGCCAACCGCAACTACCTGGCCATGTGCTCCGTCGAGGGCGGCGTGGAGATCGAGGTCCTGGCCGTGGAGCGTCCCGACGCCCTGGCCAAGGTCGCCGTCGACCCGGCCGTCGGCATCGATGCCGCCAAGGCCGACGAAATCGTCGCCGAAGCAGGCTTCGCCCCCGAACTGCGCGCCAACGTCGCCGCAGCGATCGTGAAGCTCTGGGACGTCTTCGTCAAGGAAGACGCCACCCTGGTCGAGGTCAACCCGCTGGTCCGCACCGGAGCCGGCGAGATCATCGCCCTCGACGGCAAGGTCACCCTGGACGACAACGCCTCCGAGGTCCGCCACCCGGACCACGAAGCGCTTGAGGACAAGGGGGCAGCGGATCCGCTCGAGGCCAAGGCCAAGGACGCAGGCCTGAACTACGTGAAGCTCGATGGCCAGGTCGGCATCATCGGCAACGGCGCCGGACTGGTCATGTCCACGCTGGACGTCGTCGCCTACGCCGGCGAGAAGCACGCCAACGTCAAGCCCGCCAACTTCCTGGACATCGGCGGTGGCGCCTCGGCCGAGGTCATGGCCGCCGGCCTGGACGTCATCCTCAACGACGAGCAGGTCAAGTCCGTGTTCGTCAACGTCTTCGGCGGCATCACCGCGTGCGACGCAGTGGCCAACGGCATCGTGAAGGCCCTGGAAATGCTGGGAGACAAGGCCACGAAGCCGCTCGTCGTCCGCCTGGACGGCAACAACGTCGAAGAGGGACGCAAGATCCTGGCCGAAGCCAACAACCCGCTCGTGACGCTGGCCACCACCATGGACGAAGGCGCCGACAAGGCCGCCGAACTGGCGAACGCCTAAGGATCAGGGGAAAGAAAACATGTCTATCTTCATCAACAAGGATTCCAAGGTCATCGTCCAGGGCATCACCGGCGGCGAAGGCTCCAAGCACACCGCCCGCATGCTCGCCGCCGGCACCCAGGTCGTCGGCGGCGTGAACGCCCGCAAGGCCGGCACCACCGTCACGCACGGCGAGGTCAGCCTGCCGGTCTATGGCGCGGTCGCCGAAGCCATCGAGGCCACCGGCGCGGACGTTTCGATCGTCTTCGTTCCGCCGAAGTTCACCAAGGACGCCGTCGTGGAGGCCATCGAGGCAGGCATCGGCCTGGTCGTGGTCATCACCGAGGGTGTCCCGGTCCAGGATGCCGCCGAGTTCTGGGCACTGGCCCAGTCCAAGGTCGACGCCAACGGCAACCAGGTCACCCGCATCATCGGCCCGAACTGCCCCGGCATCATCACCCCCGGCGAAGCGCTGGTGGGCATCACCCCGGCGAACATCACCGGCAAGGGCGGGGTGGGCCTGGTCTCCAAGTCCGGCACCCTGACCTACCAGATGATGTACGAACTGCGCGATCTGGGCTTCTCCAGCGCCATCGGCATTGGCGGGGACCCGGTCATCGGGACCACCCACATCGATGCCCTGGCAGCCTTCGAAGCCGACCCGGAGACCAAGGCGATCGTCATGATCGGCGAAATCGGCGGCGACGCCGAGGAGCGTGCTGCCGAGTACATCAAGGCGAACGTCACCAAGCCGGTCGTCGGCTATGTGGCCGGCTTCACCGCCCCGGAGGGCAAGACCATGGGCCACGCAGGCGCCATCGTCTCCGGCTCCTCGGGCACCGCGCAGGCCAAGAAGGAAGCCCTCGAGGCCGCAGGGGTCCAGGTCGGTAAGACCCCGTCCGAGACGGCATCGCTGCTGCGCAAGATCTACCCGGAGCAGGCCGAGGCCTCCAACCTCTAGGCACTCCACAGGCCCCCAAGGGCCATGCACGACGACGGCGGTCGCCAGCTTCCTCACGGAAACCGGCGGCCGCCGTTCTCATGTCGTTTGACGGCCCGGATGTCGTGAGCGCTCCTGGCCGCAAGCCCAGTGATCAGGGCTGGAGACGGTGGTGTTCCCAACTCGAGCCCGAACGCACATACTGCAGCCGCAGGTGGTTGCGATCTTCCTGCCCCTGCCAAAATTCCACGCTCGCCGGAACCAACTGCCAGACCCTCCACGTCTCCGGAACCGTCTCAGGTTCCTCCTCCAGCTGCTGACGGGGCGCCGAAAGGGCCCGGTTGAAACTGCCGGGGTCGGTGAGCTGACTGCTCTGCTGGGCGCTCAACGCCACCGTGCGCGCAGCCGGCCCCCGGGCGAGGAAGTCCCGCCGCGCCGCCGGGGCCGGTACCTGGGCCACGGTGCCCCGCACACGGATACTGCGGATCTGTTCCTTCCAATGGAACGTCAACGCAGCGGCAGGACGGGCACCGAGCTGGACGCCCTTGGTGCTCTGCGCCGACCCGGCGAAGGTCCAGGCACCATCGTCGGTCACCCCCTTGAGGATCAGCACCCGGGCATCGGGGAGCCCGTCGGCATCGACGGTGGACAGGGTCATCGCGTGGGGTTCGGTGACCCCGGCGGCGATGGCTGCGGCGAACCAGTCGACAAAAAGGTCCTGCGGGTGTTCGGGGGCGTGGTCCGGGGTGAACGGGGCAGGGGCTCCGACCAATGATCCGACCGAGGCCAGTAGTTCGGGCAGAGTTCTCATGGTCGAACCCTGTCAGGCGGGGAGCCCGGACCACAAGAAGGTGACGGGCGCCGGGGCGGCGGACGGCCCCGGATAGTTCTAGGCTGGAGGCCTACCGTCACCATCCAGTATCCAGGAGTCTTCAGCATGCGCGCCACCATGATCCATGCAGCCCACGACATCCGCGTCGAGGACCGGCCGGAGCCGGTCCTCCAACACCCCACCGACGCCATCGTCCAGGTGGCCGCCGCCTGCGTCTGCGGTTCCGACCTCTGGCCCTACCGTGGGGTCCGCGAGACGAGCGAGCCGCATCCGATCGGACACGAGTTCGTGGGTACGGTGACCGAGGTGGGATCTGCCGTCACGACCCTGGCCGTGGGCGACTTCGTCATCGCCCCCTGGGCCAATAGCTGTGGGGAATGCGCCGATTGCCTCAATGGAGTCCAGGTGGCGTGTGCGCACCGGGCCATCTGGGGTGCCACGGATGAACAAGGCCTCGAGGTCGACGGCGGCCAGGGGGAGGCCGTCAGGGTGCCCAACGCCGACGGGACGCTGGTCATCGTCCCCGGTGTCAGTGAACCCGATGAAGCGCTGCTCAAGTCGCTGCTGTCCCTCTCCGACGTCATGGGCACCGGCCACCATGCGGCGCTGGGGGCCCAAGTGGGGCCGGGGCACAGCGTGGTGGTCGTCGGTGACGGCGCCGTCGGGCTCAGCGGTGTCCTCGCCGCCCGCCGAATGGGCGCCACCCGCATCATCGCCATGTCCCGCCATGCCGACCGTGCGGAGGTCGCGCGCCAGCTGGGGGCCACCGATATCGTCGAGGAACGGGGCAAGGACGCCGCGGCGAAGGTCTCCGAACTCCTCGGAGGCGTTCTGGCCGATTCGGTCCTGGAATGCGTGGGAACCGCCGAATCAATGGACCAGGCGTTGCGCTGCACCCGGGCCGGCGGCGCCCTGGGGTTCGTGGGGGTTCCTGCCGGAGGCGCCGAACTGCCCATCGGGGTGCTCTTCTCCAAGAACATCACCGTTGCCGGCGGTGCCGCCTCCACCCGGAACTACATCCCCGAACTGCTCGAGGACGTCCTGGCCGGGACCATCAACCCCGGTCTGGTCTTCGACGCGGTGATGCCGTTGGAGGAGGCGGCCGAAGCCTACCGGGCCATGGACGAACGCCGGTCGATCAAGGTCATGCTCACCCCCTGACCCAACCTCCTTCCGCGCCCTGATCCCCTGGCCGCTGGTCTCGGATCAGGGCTGGGCGGCCGAAGGTGCCGCGTGGAGATGGAAGAAGGAACGGCCCGCCCGCTCATGGCCGCCGGGGACCAACAGCACCTTGAGTTGTTCGTTGAACTGGACCCCGGTTCGCTGGCCGTCCGTGATCGCTTCCCGCGGCGGTGAGAGGGCTTCCCTGAGGCTGGTGAAGTCGTCACTGAGGAGGAGGTAACCGCGATCCCGGGTGTCGATGCGCACCGTCCCGTTTCCGAGGACGACGACGGCGTCGACCCAGTCCCCGCTGAAACGCGGGGCAGCATGAGCGGGTGGGGCGGCGGGAGCGTGGGAATGATGGCGCAATAAGGTGGGCATGGTCTGCCTTTCGGATCGTCCTTGCCCCTGGCGGCTACCGGGGGCCGCTTCGTCATCCGAACCACCCGACGAACAATCCGTTCGCGGCATTCCTGCCGCTCACAGTGGGGTTGGTGCATGGCCAGTCGGAGCTGTCCGTCGACCGTCCCTGGGGGAGCGGCAGGCGGGGCCATGTCTCGTGAAGCTGATATCAGCCTAGTCGGGAGACCCGACACTTTGTAGGGATGACCCGTCGTCGTTCATCCGAGGCAACACGGAGCAACAAGAGCATCGGGACAGTCGACATCCTGGAGCATCGTTGGATCAGAGGAGCATTCGCTGCCGAACCTGACGGTCGTGCGCAGGTCGTTGGT
>NZ_JBQSWW010000030.1:0-33509 GCF_052377515.1 Arthrobacter sp. AOP36-C1-22
TTTGGTGGTGCCCCGCCCTACTGCAGCATGGTGCGGTCGTCGAGCTGGGCGCCCTTGATCTTCTCGAATTCCTTGAGCAGCCCGGGAACGGTCATCTTCGATTTGGCCTCGGCATCGAGATCCAGGATGATCTCCCCGTCGTGCATCATCACCAGCCGGGTGCCCAACCGCAGCGCCTGCTCCATGTTGTGGGTGACCATCAGCGTGGTGAGTCCGTGGCGTTCGACGATCTCCTCGGTCAGCCGGGCCACCAGGGCCGCCCGTTGCGGGTCCAGTGCCGCGGTGTGCTCGTCGAGCAACAGGATCTGAGGTCCACTGAACGTGGCCATGAGCAGCGAAAGTGCTTGCCGCTGTCCACCGGAGAGCAACCCGACCTTGGCCTTGAGCCGATGTTCGAGGCCCAATTCCAGAGATTCGAGCTCAGTGGCGAATTGCTCCCGCCGTCGTTTGGTCACCCCCAGGCCCAGCCCACGGAATTTTCCGCGGTTCAGGGCCAGGGACATGTTCTCTTCGATCGACATGCTCGGCGCGGTGCCGGCCATCGGGTCCTGGAAGACCCGGCCGATGTATTTCGCCCGCGCATGGTCCGCCAGTTTGGTGACGTCCTTGCCGGCGATCTTCACGTTGCCGACGTCGGGCTGGAGCTTGCCCCCGACCATGTTCAGGACAGTGGATTTCCCGGCACCATTGGAGCCGATCACGGTGACGAATTCGCCTTCGGTCAATTGGAGGTTGATGTTGCGTAGCGCCTTGCGCTCGTTGACCGTCCCGGCGAAGAACGTCTTGGACAGGTTGTTGACTTCCAGCATGCTAGGACACCGTCTCCTTCTGCTTCTCCGCGGCGTTGTTGATGGTGCGCATCCGGCGACCGAACTTATTGAAGCCCTTCCACTGCGGCAGAACGAGCGCGAGGACCACGAGGATCGCGGAGATCAGCTTCATGTCATTCGGCTCGAGACCGGCGTCCAGGGCCAGTTGGATGAAGACGCGGTAGAGGACGGCACCGAAGATGACGGCCAGCGTGGCGATGAAGATGTTCCGGGTCCCGAAGATCGCCTGGCCGATGATGACCGAGGCCAGACCGATCAGGATCAGGCCGATACCCATACCCACATCGGCGAAGCCCTGGTACTGGGCGACCATCGCGCCGCACAGGCCCACCAGGGCGTTGGAAATGGCCAGCCCGAGGATCTTCTGGTTGTCGGTGCTGACGCCCAGGCTGCGGATCATCTGTTCGTTGTCACCGGTCGCCTGCATGGCCAGACCGGTGTCGGTGTGCAGGAACCAGTCCAGGACGAACTTCAGCACCAGGGCCACCACGAAGAAGATCAGGATGGATACGACGCCACCGGTGAGCTGGGCCTCCCGCAGCGGGGAGATCAGGGTGTCCTCCCCCAGCAGCGGGACGTTGGCTTTGCCCATGATGCGCAAATTCACCGAATACAGGGCGATCATGGTCAGGATGCCGGCCAGCAGGCCGTTGATCTTGCCCTTGGTATGCAGCAGACCGGTCACGACACCGGCTGCCGCGCCGGCCAGCAGGGCCAGCCCGGTGGCCAAAAGTGCCGGCATGCCGTTGACGATGGTGATGGAGGCGACGGCGGCGCCGGTGGTGAAGCTTCCATCAACCGTCAGGTCGGGGAAGTCGAGGATGCGGAAGGTCAGATAGACCCCCAGCGCCATGATCGCGTAGATCAGGCCCAGTTCAACCGCAGTAAGCATGAAGAGATCCTTGGGTAGAGAGGGAAGAATGCGGGGTGCCCGGCCGCTGGAGGGCGGCCGGGCACCGTGATCCGGAAGATCGGCGCGGGCTACTTCTTGTAGACCTCGGCGGCCTTGTCGATCATGTCCTGCGGGATCTCCACTCCGGCCTTCTTCGCGGCGGCGGTGTTCACATACAGTTCGACATCGGTCAAGGTCTCCACGGGCATATCGGCCGGCTTCTCCCCGTCCTTGAGGATCTTCACCGCCATGTCGGCGGTCTGGACGCCGAGCTTCTCGTAGTTGATGCCGTAGGTGGCCGTGGCGCCACGCTTGACCGACTCGCCGTCGGCGGCGATGACGGGGACCTTCTTGGACTGCGCGGTCTGCAACAAACCTTCCAACGCGGAGACGACGGCGTTGTCGGTGGGCACGTAGTAGGCATCGACCTTCAGCGACTCGGCTGCCTGCTGGACCTCGGAGGAGGCGGAGATGGCCGCTTCCTTGATCTCCAGGTCGAGATCGGCCGCGGCTTCCTTGGCCCACTTCACCTGGACGGTGGAGTTGACCTCGCCGGAGGAGTAGACGATCCCGACGGACTTGGCGTCAGGGGCCAGTTCCTTGAGCAGTTCCATCTGCTCCTTCACCGGGTTCTTATCCGAGGTGCCGGTGACGTTTCCGCCGGGTTCCTCAACGCTCTTGACCAGTTTGGCTTCCACCGGGTCGGTCACCGCCGAGAAGAGGACCGGGGCATCAGTGATCGCCTGGGCGGCCGCCTGGGCCGCCGGCGTGGCGACGGCGAGGACCAGATCCAGGTTGTCCTGCGAGAACTGGTTCATGATCGCCGTGTTCGTCGAGGCATCCGCCTGAGCGTTCTGCAGATCGTAGCTGATCTTGTCCCCGGTATAGCCGGCGTCCTTCATCCCCTTCTTGAAGCCCTCGGTCACCGCATCCAAGGACGGATGGGACACGTACTGCGAGATGCCGATCTTCACGGGCTCGGTCGCATCCGCGGATCCGCTGGACTCCCCGGACCCTCCCGAGGATCCGCAAGCGGTGGCGAGCAATGCGGTGGCCATCAGGCCTGCGGCAAGCTTGCCGACGCGAGAAACGTTCATGGTGTTTTCCTTTCACGGGTCACGAGTTGATTTCCGGTCAACATCACCTTTGCTGCCACCGGATCCCGTCCCCCACTGCGAGTGATTCGACAATCTTTTGACCACCTCGTGCCTAAAGACACCTCGATACTACCTGTGAATCAACTCACATTGTCCATATGACTCAGGGGCCCATGGACGCCCTTGTGCGCCTCGAGGCCCATTGAAGACAAAACGTGTCCCATGCCACATTTCGGTATCATTCCGTACTTGGCCTCCCGACCACTTCCGGAAGCGCATCGGACGGCCGCTGGGCGCCGTCGTCGAGCGGACCCCCTTAGACTGGTTCAACCATGGCTGTAAAGATCACCTATCCCGAGTCCCTTCCGGTCAGCGCCCGCCGCGACGACATCATGGAAGCCATCCGCGACCACCAGATCGTCGTCATCGCCGGCGAAACCGGCTCCGGCAAAACCACCCAGCTTCCCAAGATGCTGTTGGAACTGGGCTTGGGCGAGGGCGGGATGATCGGCCACACCCAACCCCGCCGGCTGGCCGCCCGTACGGTGGCCGAACGCATCGCCGAGGAGACCGGGGTCGAGCTCGGGGCGGAGATCGGCTTCCAGGTCAGGTTCACCGGACACGTGTCGGCGTCCACCCAGGTCAAGGTCATGACCGATGGCATCCTGCTGGCGGAGATCCAGCATGACCGGCTGCTGCGTAAATACAACGCCATCATCATCGATGAGGCCCACGAACGCAGCCTGAACATCGACTTCCTGCTCGGCTACCTCAAACGGCTGCTGCCCAAGCGTCCCGATCTGAAGGTCATCATCACCTCGGCGACGATCGACCCGGAGAAATTCGCCACGCACTTCGGCTCCCCCGCCTCCGAGGGCGGAGAGGAGATCGTTCCGGCCCCCATCATCGAGGTCTCCGGGCGCACGTTCCCGGTGGAGCTGCGCTACCGTCCGCTGAATCCCGCCGAAGGGCGCGAGGACGACGACGACTACGACACGGACGAGGATCGGGACCCGCTGGACGCGGTCTGCGATGCCGTGGACGAATTGGCGGCCGAAGCCCCGGGCGACGTCCTGATCTTCTTTTCCGGCGAGCGCGAGATCCGCGATGCCGCCGAGGCCCTGCGCGCCCGGGTGCGGACCAACCCCCGGCTGAGAGGCACCGAGGTGCTGCCGCTCTTCGCCCGGTTGTCCCTGGAGGAACAGCACAAGGTCTTCCACCCGGGGTCCAACCCTCGTCTGGTACTGGCGACCAATGTCGCCGAAACTTCACTGACGGTCCCGGGCATCAAATACGTCATCGATACCGGGACCGCCCGGATCTCAAGGTATTCGCACCGCACGAAGGTCCAGCGCCTGCCCATCGAACGGGTCTCCCAGGCCAGCGCGAACCAGCGGTCGGGTCGTTGTGGCCGCGTCTCCGACGGCATCGCCATCCGGCTCTACTCCCAGGAGGACTTCGAGGCCCGTCCCGAATTCACCGACCCTGAGATCCTGCGCACCAACCTGGCGGCGGTGATCCTGCAGATGTCCGCCATGGGGGTCGTGGAGTCCCCCCGCGACGTCGCGGGTTTCGACTTCGTCCAGCCCCCGGATTCCAAGGCCGTGAACGACGGCGTCTCACTCTTGCGCGAACTGGGCGCTGTCGGGGAGGGGGCCTCGGCAAAGGTCACCAGGATCGGGCGGCAGCTCAGCCAGCTCCCCGTCGACGTCCGGTTGGGCCGGATGATCGTGGAGGCAGGCCGGCGCGGCTGCGCCAAGGAGGTCATGATCCTGGCCGCCGCCCTGACCATCCGCGACCCCCGCGAACGCCCCTCCGAAGACACCGGTCAACGAGCCAATGCCATCGGCCTGCACCGCCGCTTCGACGACTCGACCTCGGACTTCTCGGGGTTCCTGAACCTCTACGCCTACCTGCAGGAGAAGCAGAAGGAGCTCTCCTCCTCGGCGTTCCGCAGGCTCTGCAAAAAGGAATTCATCAACTACATGCGGGTGCGCGAATGGCAGGACCTCTTCGCCCAGCTCCGCCAGCTCTCCAAACCATTGGGCATCACCCTGTCGACGGGGCCGGTGGACCCGGCAGGGCTGGAACGGGAGATCCACACCAGCCTGCTGGCCGGCCTACTCGGACACATCGGTGCCTGGGATGAGCGCAAACGCGAATATTCCGGCGCCCGCGGCACCCGGTTCTCCATCTTCCCCGGCTCGGCCTTGTTCAAGAAGAACCCCGAATGGGTGATGTCCGCCGAACTGGTGGAGACCAGCAGGCTCTGGGCCCGGGTCAACGCCCGCTTCGATCCCCTCTGGGTGGAGGAGGTCGGCAAGCACCTGTTGAAGTATTCGCATTCAGAACCCCACTGGTCCCGGAAGATGGGTTCGGTCATGGGCTACGAGAAGGCCACCCTCTACGGTCTGACCGTCATCCACCAGCGCCGCATCCAATATGGGCGCGTCGATCCGGTCGTGGCCCGGGAGCTGTTCATCCAGCACGCCCTGGTGGAAGGCGATTGGAAGACCCACCATAAGTTCTTCCAACGCAACCGGCGCCTGCTGGCCGATATCGACGAACTCGAAACCAGGATGCGTCGGCGTGATCTGGGTGCCACGGACGAGGACCTCTTCGATTTCTACGATCAGCGGGTCGGTTCCGGCGTCGTCTCCGAACGCCACTTCGACCGGTGGTGGAAGAAGGCGCGGGCGGAGGAGCCCACCCTGCTGGACTTCGACCCGGAGGAACTCTTCAACGCCGACGCGGACGAACTGAACCAGGAGGACTTCCCCCGGACCCTGCAGCACGGGGACCTTGAACTGGAGCTGTCCTACGAGTTCAACCCGGCCGCGTCGGCCGGTGAATCCGACGGGTTGACCGTGCGGGTGCCCGTGTTGTTCCTGAACCAGCTGGACCCCGAACGTTTCCGCTGGCTCATCCCCGGTCTCCGCGAAGAACTGGTCACCGCCTTGATCAAGTCCCTGCCCAAGGCCATCCGCAAGAACTTCGTCCCGGCCCCCGACGTGGCCCGGCAGGCGGTGACCGCACTGAATGCCGATTTCGACCCCACGACCGATGACCTCGAACCCTCCCTGGAACTGGTGTTGCGTCGGATGCGCGGGGTGGTGATCCCGCCGGGATCCTGGGATTGGTCCAAGATCCCCGGGCACCTGTTGGCCACTTTCCAGGTCGTGGATGCCAGGGCCCGGATCCTGGATGAATCCACCGACCTGCCCACCCTGCAACGAACCCTGGCGACGCAGAACCGCCAGGCCCTGGCCGATTCGTTGGGAAGCGCGGGGCCTGCCCTGCTGGCGGCGGCCCGCGAGGCCGAACAACGCCACGGCAAGGAATCCTCGGGCGGTTCCGGAGCCGGAACCGGTGGGGCCCGGACCTCGCCCCGGCCCGGACGGGGCCGGGCGGGCACCACCACGCGGGAGCGTCCGACGCCGACGCTGGAGCAGACCGGGCTGACCGCCTGGCCCGAAGGGCTCGGCGACGGGGCCCGGATCGAGCGCCGGGTCAGCACCACGGTGGCGGGGGCGGAAGTCACCGCATTCCCCGGTCTGCTCGATACCGGGGACACGGTGTCGCTGACGGTGTTCCGCAACGAGGATGAACAGCTCACGGCCCATCGGGGCGGGGTGATCCGGCTGCTGCTGCTTCAGGTCCCCTCCCCGGCCAAGTACGTATTGGAGCACCTGAACAACCAGGAGAAGCTGGTCTTCACGCAGAACCCCCACGGTTCGGTGGAGAAGCTGATCGCCGACTGCACGCTGGCGGCCCTGGACCGGCTGGTCCCTGAGGAACTGCCCTTCAGCAAGGCGGAGTTCGATGCCCTGTTCGAGTCGGTGCGGGCCGAGCTGATCGACACGGTCTTCAAGGTCACCGCCATCGTCGAACGCGTCCTCTCCGGGGCCCGTCGCGTGGACAAACGGGTCTCCAAGGCCTCCTCGCTGGCACTGGTGAACGCGCTGGCCGATATCCGCAGCCAGGTGGAGAACCTGGTCTACCCGGGCTTCGTCGCCGGGACCGGCTACGCCCACCTCTCCCAGCTGCCCCGCTATCTGGAGGCGATCGGCAAGCGTCTGGATAAGTTGGAGGCCGGGAACGTGGCGCGGGACCACCAGGCGATGCTGGCGATCCAGGCGTTGGAGGATGAATACGATGCCGCCCGGGCCGCGGTGCCTGCCGGGGCACGGATCCCCGCGCCCCTGGCCCGGATCAAGTGGATGCTCGAGGAGTTGCGGGTGAGCATGTTCGCCCAGGAACTGGGCACCGCCTATTCGGTCTCGGAGAAGCGGGTGCGGACCGCCTTGCGCCAGGCCACCACCAGCTAACCGGCCGGTCCGAAAGGCCCGTCCCCGCCGTCGTCCCCGCGGCAGGGACGACGGCGGGACTGCGGGCCGGGATTACTGGTTCGGCACCATATCGGTATGCCCGTCCTCGCGCAGTGCGGTGCGCAGTCGTTCGGCATTGTCGTCCAGGTGGGCTTCCTTCGGGTCGGTATCGGCCCGGGAGAGGTCGAAGTCGGCCAGCGAGTTCGTCGGCCAGACGTGCACGTGCAGATGGGGGACCTCGAAGCCGGCGACCATCAGGCCGGCTCGTTCGGAGCCGAAGGCCCGCTTCTGGGCCCGCCCCACGACCCGGGCGACCGCGTTGAGCTTATTGAGCAGCTCGGGTTCGATATCGGTCCAGTCGTCGACCTCCTGGCGCGGCACCACCAGGGTGTGACCGTCGGTGATCGGTCCGATCGACAGGAACGCGACGACGTCGGGATCCTTCCAGACGAATCGTCCCGGCAACTCCCCGTTGATGATCTTGCTGAACAGCGTGCTCATGGTGTCCCTCTCTTCGGTAGTGGTCACGAATCTACTTGGCCTGCTCGGCCCCGGGCCAGTCAGCCGGTGGGGCCGGTGGCCACCTCCCGGGCGGGGTCGGAGGAAAACTGCGAATACGAGCCCGGATACAGGGCCGCGTCGATCCCGGCGATCGCCAGGGCGGCGATCTCGTGGGCGGCGGTGACCCCGGAGCCGCAGTAGACGGCTACCGGTGGGCCTCCTGCTGCCGGGCCCAGGGCGGCGAACTTCTCCCGCAGGGCTTCCGCCGACAAGAATCTGCTGTCCGCGTCCAGGTTCGCTGCGGTGGGGGCGTTCAGGGCCCCGGGGATGTGCCCGGGGCGTGGGTCCACCGGTTCGGTTTCCCCGCGGAAGCGTTCACCGGCCCGGGCGTCGAGCAGGACCCCGGTGGAGGGGAAGGCCGCCGCGCCGTCGGCATCCAGGACCGGCAGCGACCCGGGGTGCGGGACCCAGCGTCCCGGTAGCGGGGTGACCGGCCCGGTGGCGACCTCCCCGCCGGCCGCCGGCCAGGCGGCCCATCCGCCGTCGAGCAGGAACACCTCGGCCAGTCCGGCGTCCCGCAGCAGCCACCAGGCCCGCGCCGCCGACAGCCCGCCCACGGCGTCGTAGACCACCACGGTATCGCCGGGGTCGATCCCCCAGCGGGAGGTGGCGGCGGCGAAGGCTGCGGGTTCAGGCAGGGGGTGGCGACCGGCTTGCGGGCGGGCAGGGGCCGCCAGCTCGGTCTCCAGGTCCACATACACGGCCCCCGGGATATGCCCGGCCAGGTGGTCCTCCTCCCCCGTGGTCGAACCCAACGCCCACCGGACATCCAGGATGACGGTGCGCTGCCCGGCGGCGATCCGGGCGGCCAGGGCCTCGGTGGTGATCAAGACGTCCATGTCGGAACTTCCTCCCTCATGCCCCGCCGCCGGCTCCGGGGCGGCCGCCGAAGCGGGCCCGGGTAGGCTGGACGGGTGGATTCAACGATGCTGCCAACACTACCGCCGCCTGCCGGACGGGCTTGGGTCAACCAGGCCGTCCTGGCCCTGGAAGCCGATACCGCCCGCTCGGCGGATACGCACCTGCACCGGATCGGCCTGCCGGTGGTTTGGGGCATCGAGCTCTACCTGAAGGACGAGTCCACCCACCGCTCGGGCTCGTTGAAGCACCGCCTGGCGAAGTCCTTGTTCCTCTACGGGCTGGTCAACGGATGGATCACCGAGCGGACCACCATCGTGGAATCCTCCAGCGGGAGCACCGCGGTCTCCGAGGCGTATTTCGCCCGGCTGTTGGGCTTGCCCTTCGTGGCCGTGGTCGCCGCAACGACGTCGGAGCAGAAGATCGACCTGATCCGTGAGCTGGGCGGGACCTGCCACCTGATCGAAGAGGCCTCGGCGGTCGACGCCGAGGCACGCCGATTGGCTGCCGAAACCGGTGGACACTACATGGACCAGTTCACCTACGCCGAACGGGCCACCGACTGGCGCGGGAACAACAACATCGCCGAATCGATCTTCTCCCAGCTCGAACTCGAACCGCATCCGGTGCCCGCCTGGGTCGTGGCCGGGGCCGGGACGGGGGGCACCAGCGCCACTTTGGGCCGCTACATCCGCTACCACCAGCATCAGAGCCGGTTGGCCGTCGGCGACCCCGAGGGCTCGGCCTTCCTGCCGGCCTGGCAAGCCTGGAACGACGGCGGTGACCCGGCGGCTGTGACCGGGACCCCGAGCCGGATCGAGGGCATCGGCCGGCCGTCGCCCGAACCCAGCTTCGTGCCCTCGGTGATCGATCTGGTCCAGACCGTGCCCGACGGCGCCTCGGTGGCCGCAATGCGCCATCTCTCCGGATGGGCGGGGCTGCACGCCGGACCGTCCACGGGAACGAACATGTGGCAGATCTGGCGTCTGGTGGCGCGGATGCGGGCCGCCGGACAGCAAGGATCGGTCGTCTCACTGATCTGCGACGGCGCCGAACGCTATGCCGGATCACATTACGACCCCGGATGGCTTCACCGCGCGGGCATCGACACCACCCCCTATGAAGGGGTCATCGAGGCCTTCCTCGCCGGCGGCGACTGGGTGGAACCGTAGGATCCCGGCGTAGAATGACCCGGGCTGGTTCTTGGCCCACCCTCCTGAGTCGGAAGAAGTGCCGCATGATCGAAATCCTGAACCACAGCCAGCTAACCCGGGCCCGGACCAGCGGCGCCCTGGTCGCCAGGATCCTGCAGACCATGAAACGCCGGACCACCGTGGGGACGAACCTGCTGGACATCGACCGGTGGACCCGGCAGATGATCACCGAGGCCGGGGCCCGGTCCTGCTATGTCGACTATGCGCCGTCCTTCGGACGCGGACCCTTCGGCCACTACATCTGCACCGCGGTCAACGATGCGGTCCTCCACGGCCTGCCCCACGACTACGCCCTGGCCGACGGGGACCTGCTGACACTGGATCTGGCCCTCATCCTGGACGGGGTGGCAGCGGATGCGGCCATCAGCTTCGTGGTGGGTTCTTCACGCCCCGCCGAAAGCGTCGCGATGATCGATGCCACCGAGGCGGCCCTGGCCGCCGGCATTGCCGCGGCAGGCCCCGGGGTCCGCCTCGGCGATGTCTCCCATGCCATCGGCACCGTTCTGGACCGGGCCGGATACCAGATCAACGTCGAATTCGGGGGCCACGGCATCGGCTCGACCATGCACCAGGACCCGCATGTCCCCAATACCGGGCGCCCCGGCCGGGGCTACAGGCTCCGGCCCGGCTTGCTGCTCGCTCTGGAGCCGTGGGTCATGGCAGATACCTCACAGCTCGTGACCGACGCCGATGGCTGGACGTTGCGCAGCGCAACGGGGTGCCGGACCGCCCATACCGAACACACGATTGCGATCACCGAGGACGGAGCCCGGATCCTGACCCTGCCCTAGCCGCTCCGGGGCCCGGCCGCTCAGGCCTCGCGGGACTCCCCGACCTGCAGGTACTCGAATTCGGTGCCGTACCGGGCCCCGAACCGGGTGACATGCCCGGTCATCATCCCCAGCCCCCTCTCGTTGAGCAGCCCGTCGTGGATCGGGTAGGCATGGGCCGGCCGGACCGACACCACGAAGTCCACGACCTCGGCCAGCTTCGACCACGGGGCATGCAGCGGCACCAGCAGGGTCTGCACCGTGACCCCGTTCGGGACGATGAACGAGTCTCCCGGGTGGTACAGGTTCCCGTCGACGAGGTACCCCAGATTGGCGACCACGGGGATCTGCGGGTGGATCAGCGCATGCTGGCCGCCGAAGACCCGGACGTCGAACCCGGCGATCTGCCGGACGTCGTCGGGGGCCAGCACGTGGATCCTGTCCCCCGCCGCCCCGAGTGCCGGGTGGGCCAGCAGTTGATCGACCACCTCCCGCGGGGCGTAGACATGCACCCCTGCGGTGCGGTCCACGATCGGCAGGACGGCCGCCGCGTCGAGATGGTCGGCGTGCTCGTGGGTCACCAGGATGGCTTCGGCACCGGCCAGGGCCGCCGGCACGTCGGTGAATGTTCCGGGGTCGATGACCATGACGCGTGATCCCTTTTCCAGGCGGATGCAGGCATGTCCGTGTTTGATGAGCTTCATGCCCCCACCCTAGTTCGCCGCCGCCGCGCTGATAAGCTGTTTCTTCCAGTCGTCCGCGGCCCGTCCGGTCGACCCAGGACCCCTCACGTCGGGCCCGAAGCAAGACTCCAGGAGCACAGCAACGCATGTCGGAGAAGATCGTCCCCAAGCGCGGGCGGGAACAGCGTGTCACCAAGCAGCGGCTCGCCGTCGAGGCCGCCATGGGCCGGTTGGAGGACTTCGTCTCCGCCCAGGAACTCCACCGTCTGCTTCAGGACCAGGGCGATAAGGTCTCGTTGGCCACCGTCTACCGGATCCTGCAGTCCATGGCCGAGGACGGGCTGCTCGACGTCGTACGATCCGGCGAGGGCGAGGCCGCCTACCGCCGCTGCGAGGCCGAGACCCACCACCATCACCTGGTCTGCCGGACCTGCGGCAAGGGGGTCGAGGTCCAGGCTCCCGCCGTGGAGACCTGGGCGGCCCGGGTCGCCGCCGAGCACGGTTTCACGGAGGCCTCCCACACCGTGGAGATCTACGGCTACTGCCCCGAGTGCACGCTCAACCGGCAGGGAGCCGACGGCGCCTAGGCTGCGAGTTGCGGTGCCGCTTCCTGGATCCGCCGCACCCGTGAACGGCGCCAGTCGATGACCCGGCACACCACGTAGATCGCGAAGGAAATGGTGGTCACGTAGGGGCTGATCGGCAAGCGTCCGGCCAGGGCGAGCATGATGCCCCCGACCACGCTGGTCATCGCGAACACGATGCTCAGCGCCACCGTCAGGCCCGGGCGCGCGGTCACGCGGATCGCGGCGGCGGCCGGGGTGATCAGCAGGCTGAGCACCAGCAGGGCCCCGACGACCTGGATGGACAGGGCCACCGCGAGTCCGAGTAACAGCATGAACACCACCGAGAGCCGGCCGGCGGGGATCCCCCGGGCAGCGGCGACCGAGGGATCGACACTGACGAACATCAATGGACGCCAGATGATCAGCAGGCCCACGATCACCACGACCGAGCACACCGCCAGGACCCCCAGCTGGACGGAGTCCACGGCGACGATCTGGCCGGTGAGCAAGCCGAACTTATTGGCGCTGCGCCCCTCGTAGAGGGACAGGAACAGGATGCCCAACCCCAGCCCGAAGGGCATGAGGATCCCGATGATGGAGTTGCGGTCCCGCGCGTTGGCGCCCATGAGCCCGAGCACCAGGGACGCCGCGATGCTGCCCACCAGGGAGCCGGCCACCACATTGGCCCCGATGAGCAGGGCGAAGGCGGCCCCGGCGAAGGACAGTTCGGCGATCCCGTGGACGGCGAAGGCCATGTCCCGGGTCATCACGAAGACGCCCACGAGTCCGCCGACCAGGCCCAGGATCGCCCCGGCAATGATCGAGTTGGAAACCAGGGGCAGCAGTTCGGCATAGTTCTCGAAGCTGAAGATCGTCTGCCAGATGTCGTGCGCGTTCATGCCCGGCCCCCGTCCCTGCTGGTCGTCGACGCCGGTTCGGCGTCGGAGGGATGGTGGTGGCTCAGGGTTTCGGGCATCCCGACCACCACGATGCGTCCGTTGCTGCGGAAGACCTCGATCGGGCTGGAGTACAACTCGGAGAGGACCTCGGAGCGCATGACCTCTTCCGGGGTGCCGACGTGGAACCGCCCGCCGGCCAGATAGAGCACCCGGTCCACATATTGCAGGATCGGGTTGATCTCGTGGGTGACGAAGACGACGGCGCTGCCCTGGTCGCAGGCCTGCCGGTGGATCAGGGCGGACACCGCCTGCTGGTGGTTCAGATCCAGCGACAGCAGCGGTTCATCGCACAGCAGGAGTTCGGGGTTCCCGGCCAAGGCCTGGGCGGCACGCAAGCGCTGCTGCTCCCCTCCGGAGAGCAGCCCCACGGGACGGTCGGCATAGGCGGTCGCCCCGACCCGCTCGAGGAGCTCATCGACCCGGGCGTTGATCTCCCGGCGGTGGAAGATCCGTGGGCCCCAGCGGTGCCCGTCCACGCCCAGGGCCACCAGATCCCGGGCACGCAAGGCCGTATCGGGGGGAAACCCGCGTTGCTGGGGGATGCTGCCGATGGTGCGCGAGCCCCGGGTGACCGGGCGTCCGCTGATCTCCACGCTGCCGGTACTCAGTTCCTGCAGCCCCAGCAGCACCTTGAGCAGGGTGGATTTACCGGCCCCGTTGGGCCCGAGCACGGCCAGGAACTCCCCCGGCTGGACCTCCAGGTCCAGCCCGCTGAAGAGCCTCCGCGGGCCGAAGTCCAGGCCGGCGCCCCGCAAGGTCACCGCCGGTGTCGTATCGGGCTGGCTGTTCGGTGGCACGGGCGGCCTTCCTGGAGGGTGGGGGTGGCTGGCGGAGGGGAGCCGCGCCGCCCGTCGGCGGTGTCACGGCACGCATCCAACCCTAACCCAAATGAGACTCATTTTCATTATCGGCTTGTTGGTTGAAGCGACGGATCCCGCGGCGTTCGTTTGAATCGTTGATCTCCCCGACCAGCTGCTCCAGGACGTCCTCGAGGAACAGGATCCCCAGCGTGTTGCCGGCGGCATCGTTGACCCGGGCCAGGTGGGATCCGGTGCGCTGCATGACCCCCAGCGCATCCTCGACCTCGACCTCGGCGCCCAGATTGGCCAGGTTGCGCAGGCGGGTGACCGGGATCGGCTGGTCGTAGCGGGACTGCGGGATGGACATGACGTCCTTCAGGTGCAGGTACCCGGCGAGGTTCTCCTGGGCGTCGGTGATCACGAACCGGGAGAATCCCGTCCGTCCGACGGCCTTTTCGAATTGGGCCGGCGTCGTCTCCTGGGACAGGGTGACGACCTCGTGCAGCGGAACCATCGAGGTCTCGGCGGTGTAATCGGAGAACTCCAGGGCCCCATGGATGATCCCGCTGCCGTCCTCGACCAGGCCGGACCGGGTCGATTCCTGGACGATGGAGTGGACCTCTTCGAGGGTGAAGGAACTGGTCACTTCGTCCTGAGGCTCGACCCGCATCAATTTCAGCGCATGGTTGGCCAGCCAGTTCAACGAGTAGACGACCGGGTGCAGGATCCGGGACAGGAAGATCAGCGGCGGTGCCAGCAGCAGCACGGCCCGATCCGCCACGGAGACCGAGATGTTCTTGGGCACCATCTCCCCGAACGTGACGTGCAGGAAGGTCACGATGAGCAAGGCGATCACGAACGCGGTGGTATCGGCCACCGGGACCGGCACGCCCAGCGCCTCCAGCGGCCCGGCAAACAGATGGTGGATCGCCGGTTCGGCGACGTTGAGGATCAGCAACGAGCAGACGGTGATGCCCAATTGGCAGACCGCCAGCATCAAGGAGACGTGTTCCATGGCGAACAGTGCCGAACGGGCCCGCTTCACCCCGTTGTCGAGCAAGGGTTCGATCTGGCTGCGCCGGGCGGTCATGACCGCGAATTCGGAGGCCACGAAGAAGGCATTGCCCAGCAGCAGGATGATGAGCCACATGATTCCAAGCCAGGGATTCACTGCTCCTGCCCCCCTTCCTGGTCCTCGTCCTCGGAGGCCTCGAAGCTCAGCCGGTCCACCCGGCGGCCGTCCATCGCCTCCACGAACAGCTCCCCGTTGCCGGTATCGACGAAATCGCCGACGGCGGGGATCCGTCCGAGCATGGCCATGACGTAGCCGCCGACGGTTTCATAGGCGGGGTCGTCGGGGATCTTCAGCCCGGGGACCTGGTCCCCGAGTTCGTCCGGACGCAACAGGGCGGGGAAATGCCAGCGGCCCGTGGCCGAAACCAGCACCCCCGGTTGGGTCCTGTCGTGTTCATCGGTGACTTCGCCGACGATCTCCTCGACCAGGTCCTCCAGGGTGACCATGCCGGCGGTTCCGCCGTATTCGTCCAACACCATGGCCACCTGTTGGTTGGCCTCGCGCAGATCGGCGATCAGCGAATCCAGGTGCACGGTCTTGGGGACCGACATGATCTCCTCCATGACGGTCGCCGCCACCAGGCCCGCCCGCTTATGCCGCGGCACCGCGACGGCCTTCTTCACGTGGCAGACCCCTTCGACGTCGTCGGCGGAATCGCCGATCACCGGGAACCGTGAATAGCCGGTGCGGCGGGCCGTTTCGATGACGTCCTCCAGCGGTTCGTCCAGTTCGACGGTCTCCATGCGGATGCGCGGGGTCATCACGTCGGCGGCCGAGCGTTCCGAGAAGCGCAGGGTGCGGGAGAGGAATCGGGCGGTGTCGCCGTCCAAGGTGCCCATTTCGGCCGAGCGGCGGACCAGCGAATTCAGTTCCGCCGGGCTGCGGGCCCCGGAGATCTCCTCCTTCGCCTCCAGCCCCACGGTGTGCAGGACCTTGTTGGAGAAGCCGTTGAGCACCACGATGGCTGGCTTGAAGACGGTGGTGAACACCAGCTGGGGCCGGGCAATGGCCCGGCCGATGCCCAGGGCGCGGGCAATGGCCAGGTTCTTGGGGATCAGTTCCCCGACCAGCATGGAAAGCACGGTGGCGAAGATCATGGCGACCACCAGGGATACCGGGGCGGCGCCCGCACCGAGCCCCGCGGCCTCCAGGACCGGGGTCAGCAGCCGCCCGACCGAGGGTTCCATCACGAAGCCGGTCAGCAACGTGGTCAGCGTGATCCCCAGTTGGCAGGACGAGAGTTGCGTGGACAGTGACTTCAGGCAACGCATGAGCGGTTCCGCACCGCGTTCGCCGTCGGCCACCGAGCGCTGCACCGTGCTCTGGTCCAAGGCGACGAGGGAGAATTCAACGGCGACGAAGAACCCGGTCCCGGCGATCAGGAGCAGGCCGAGCGCCAGGAAGATCCATTCCACCTACGTGCTCACCGCCGTCGTTCCCCGCACGGGCATCACGGCACGACGGCGGGATGCGCGGTAGGTGGGTTTCATCGGTTCGGGGGAACCCGGTCTGGAAGGCTCCGATGAGCCGGCCGATGAGCTGGGCATGCTGAGACGGTTTGAGCCGGCGCTGCGCGTGGACGCGACAGGCCGGCACACTGAGTGGCTGTCCATAAGGGTTCCAGTCTACAGAATCGCGCCCACGCCCGCGAGGACACCTCCGCCGGGAGCGGTGTCCTGGCCCGTGGCCCGTCCGTCGGGGCACCGACGCCCGTCATGACGGGGAACACATCCATTCAGGACAGGCCGCGTCTGATTGGCAACGCCGCGCGGAAAGTCATTAGACTGGCCAGAGGTCCAAGGCAAAGCCGGAGGACCGGCCCGGACACGATCGGGACCAGCGACGAGGCAATCAGGGAGAAGAGGCGTAATCGTGCCAGATCAACCACACCACCGACTGACCGAGGAGTTCGGCGGGAACGAGTGGCTCGTCGAGGAGCTCTACCAGCAGTATCTGCGGGACAGGAACTCCGTGGACAAAAAGTGGTGGAGCATTTTCGATTCGTTTGATTCCTCGGGACGCCCCGCCGCCCAGGACTCCGCCCCCGCCCAGAAGGCCCCGGCCAAGACCGGCTCCTCCCCCAGCCCCCGGGCTGCTTCCTCGGCCCGGGTGACCGAGGCCCCCGCGGAGCAGAAGACCGGGGCGGACGCCCCCTCCACGGCCACCACCTCCGGTGACACGCCCAAGGACACCCCCGAGACCCCGAAGGCCAAACCCGCGGATCCCGCCCCGAAGGCCTCCCCGATCCCCGCCGAACTGCCCAAGTCCAGCGCCGGGGAGCAGCAGCCCGAAGAAGACGTCGTGAAGCCGCTGCGTGGACCGGCCAAGGCCATCGCCAAGAACATGGAGGCCTCCCTCGAGGTCCCGACGGCCACCACCGTGCGTGCCGTGCCGGCCAAGGCCCTCATCGACAACCGCATCGTCATCAACAGCCACCTGGCCCGGGCCCGTGGTGGCAAGGTCTCCTTCACCCACATCATCGGCTTCGCCGTCATCCGCGCCCTGAAGCTCTTCCCCTCGCAGAACGTGAGCTACCGCGAGGTGGACGGCAAGCCCTCCTCGGTGCAGCCGGCCCACGTGGGTTTCGGCATCGCCATCGACATCCCCAAGCCCGACGGCTCCCGGATGCTCGCGGTCCCGAACATCAAGAAGGCCGAGACCCTGAACTTCTCGGAGTTCTGGAACACCTACGAGGACCTGATCCAGCGGGCGCGCGGCAATAAGCTGACCGCCGACGACTATGCCGGGACCACGGTCTCGCTGACCAACCCCGGCGGCATCGGCACCGTCCACTCCGTGCCCCGCCTCTCCAAGGGCATGGCCACCATCGTCGGTGTCGGCGCCCTGGAATACCCCGCGGAATTCCGTGGCGCCAGCGAAAAGACCGTGGCGATGCAGGGCATCGGCAAGGTCATCACCCTGACCTCGACCTATGACCACCGCGTCATCCAAGGCGCAGGCTCCGGCGAGTTCCTGCGGCTGGTCGAATCGCTGCTGCTCGGTGAGCAAGGCTTCTACGACGAGATCTTCGAAGCCCTGCGCATCCCCTACGAGCCGGTGCGCTGGGTCGTGGACAACCAGGTCGACGTCGATCTCCAGGTCAATAAGATCGCCCGCATCCAGCAGCTCATCCACGCCTACCGCGTCCGCGGGCACCTGATGGCGGACATCAACCCGCTGGAGTACGTCCAGCGCCGCCACCCCGACCTGGACATCCGCACCTACGGCCTGACGCTATGGGATCTGGAACGCGAATGGGTCACCGGTGGTTTCGGCGGCGCCGACCGCCTGACCCTACGCAAGATCCTCGGCGTGCTGCGCGACTCCTACTGCCGCACCACCGGCATCGAATACATGCACATCCAGAATCCCGAGGAACGCAAGTGGTTCCAGGACGAGATGGAGCATGAATACACCAAGCCCAGCCGCGACGAGCAGTTCCGCATCATGGGCCGCCTCAATGCCGCCGAGGCCTTCGAGACGTTCCTGCAGACCAAGTTCGTCGGCCAGAAGCGCTTCTCGCTCGAAGGCGGCGAATCCCTGATTCCGCTGCTCGATGGCATCATGTCCGACGCCGCGGACCAGGGCATGGACGAAGTGGGCATCGGCATGGCCCACCGTGGTCGCCTCAACGTGTTGACCAACATCGCCGGCAAGACCTACGCGCAGGTCTTCCGCGAATTCGAGGGAACGCAGGATCCCCGCTCCGTCCAGGGGTCCGGTGACGTGAAATACCACCTGGGCACCGAAGGCAAGTTCACCTCCGACAACGGCAACGAGACCCGCGTCTACCTGGCGGCGAACCCCTCGCACCTGGAAGCCGTCGACCCGGTGCTCGAGGGCATCGTGCGGGCCAAGCAGGACCGTCTGGACCACGGCACCGAATCCACCGGCTTCAGCGTCCTGCCGATCCTCATCCACGGCGATGCCGCCTTCGCCGGGCAGGGCGTGGTCTCCGAGACCCTGAACCTGTCCCAGCTGCGCGGGTACCGCACCGGCGGAACCATCCACGTGGTGGTCAACAACCAGGTCGGTTTCACCACCTCCCCGACTGCCTCGCGTTCCTCGGTCTACTCCACCGATGCCGCCAAGATCATCCAGGCGCCGGTCTTCCACGTCAACGGGGACGATCCCGAGGCAGTGGTCCGGGTCGCCCAGCTGGCGTTCAAGTACCGGCAGAAGTTCAACAAGGACGTGGTCATCGACCTCGTTTGCTACCGCCGCCGTGGCCACAACGAGGGCGACGACCCGTCGATGACGCAGCCGATGATGTACAACCTCATCGAAAACAAGCGCTCGACCCGCAAGCTCTACACCGAGGCGCTGGTCGGACGTAACGACATCACCCAGGACGAGGCCGATCAGGCGCTGCGCGACTACCAGGGCCGGCTGGAACGGGTCTTCACGGAAACACATGAAGCCCAGACCTCCCCGATCCCGGTCGTGAACTCCAGCGACGCCTCGGTCAACGACCTGGAGCTGCCGACCTCGCAGCTCGAGGACGCCCCGTCCACGAGCCCGGTCAAGACGGCCATCTCCGCCGAGGCGCTCGCGGCAGTGGGTGCGGCCCACCTGAAGATCCCCGAGGGCTTCACCATCCACCCCAAGCTCAAGGCCCTGCTGGAGCGTCGGGACACGATGTCCCGCGAAGGCGGGATCGATTGGGGCTTCGCCGAGATCGCCGCCTTCGGCGCCCTGTCCATGGAAGGCATCCCGGTGCGTCTGTCCGGCCAGGATTCACGCCGTGGCACCTTCGTCCAGCGCCACTCGGTCTTCCACGACCGCAAGACCGGCGACGAGTGGATGCCGCTGCGCAGCCTCTCCGAGGACCAGTCCAAGATCTGGTTCTACGATTCGCTGCTGAGCGAATTCGCCGCGATGGGCTTCGAATACGGCTACTCGGTCGAACGCCCGGATGCCCTGGTGTTGTGGGAAGCGCAGTTCGGCGACTTCGTCAACGGCGCCCAGACCATCATCGACGAGTTCATCTCCTCCGCCGAGCAGAAGTGGGGCCAGCGGTCCTCGCTCGTGCTCATGTTGCCGCACGGCTACGAGGGGCAGGGCCCCGACCACTCCTCGGCACGCATCGAGCGCTTCCTGCTGATGTGCGCCGAAGAGAACCTGATCGTGGCCAACCCGTCCAACGGCGCCAACCACTTCCACCTGCTGCGGCGCCAGGCGTACACCCGTCCGCGCAAGCCACTGATCATCTTCACCCCGAAGCAGCTGCTGCGCCTGAAGGCCGCCGCCTGCTCGGTGGAGGACTTCACCCAGGGCGGGTTCCAGGAGGTCATCCCCGATGTCCTGGACCTGAAGGGCCAGGAGGTCGAGCGGGTGCTGATGGTCTCCGGTCGGCTGTACTACGATCTGGAATCGGCCCGCAAGAAGGCCGGCGACGAGAAGACGGCGATCATCCGCATCGAGCAGCTCTACCCGCTGCCGGTCGGGCAGATCAATGCCGAACTGGCCAAGTACCCCAACGCCAAGCTCTACTGGACCCAGGACGAGCCGGCGAACCAGGGTCCCTGGCCGTTCATCGGCTTGAACCTGGCCCCGGAGCTGGACCGTCCGGTGGAGTTGGTCTCACGTACGGCGTCGGCGGCCACGTCGACCGGTTCGCATAAGCGCCACGAGGTGGAGCTGGCCGAACTCCTGCAGCACTCCTTCGGGAAGTAGCCGACGGACGAACGAACGCATCAGCCGAAGGGCGGGACCGTACGTCCCGCCCTTCGGTGTAGCAGGCCCCCCGTCATGGTGGGCGTACCGCGCAGAAAGGTCTTTCGTGGAACAACGAACCATTCGCATCGCCGCCATCGGCAACGAGATCCTCGCCGGACACGGTGACCCGCGGTCACTGGGTTGGTATGGTCGGGTCCTGGCCCGCACCACGGGTGATGACTTCCGACTCCAGAGCTACACGCTGGCTTCCCCGGACGAGGGCACCGAGGCACTGGCCGAACGGTGGTTGCAGGAGGCTGGCCGGCGTTTCGGCGAGGGCTGCGACAACCGTCTGGTGGTGGCCCTGTCCGATTTCGACCTCGACCTCGGGCTTTCCACCGCCCGCAGCAGGCTGAATCTGGCCAACATCCTTGATGCCGCGTCACAGATGAGCATCAAGGCCATGGTCGTGGGCCCGATCCCCTCCCTCGATCAGGAGCGCAACGCCCGGTTGGCCGATTTGTCGGCTGCCTATGCCGATGTCGCCTCCCGCCGCCACCACGCGTACGTCGACACCTTCACGCCGTTGCAGAACCACGAACAGTGGCGCAACGACCTGGCCGCCAACGGGGGCCTGCCGGGACAGGCAGGCCACGGTCTCATTGCCTGGCTGGTCCTCCACCGTGGCTGGTACAGCTGGTTGGATCTCGCGGAACCGACCGGGGCGTAGCTCCGTCCGGGTGCCGGTGAATAGGACCGGGTCCCCGGGTGTGACAAGATGGAGGGCAGCTAGAATCCCCGAGAAGAGCAGGAGGCAGCTATGAGCAAGCGTGCACGTAAGCGCCGCGGCCGCGCCAAGAAGGGCGCGAACCACGGTAAGCGTCCGAACACCTAAACCAGGTGAACAGCGAAGAGCCCACATCCTTCAGGATGTGGGCTCCTTTGTGTTGTGGGTCAGTCGTGCCGGGTCTCCACCCGCAGCTCGCTGATCCGGCTCATGATCCGGGTCTTGAGCGTATTCGGTGCCACTTCCTGGCAGCTGCGCTTCACGACCGACCGGATGATGCATTCAAGGTCGTATTCGTGGGTGCATTCCTCACACCCCTCGAGGTGTTCGCGGACGTCCTTGAGGTCATCCACCGACAGTGCACCGTCGAGGTATTCGTACAGACGGGCGATCCGTTCGTCTCCGCAGTCGCCCAACGATTGGCAGTCGCCCATCATTTCCTCCCTTGTCCGGCCGCCGCCGGGCGGTCCGTCTCCTTCTGCGCCGTGCCCAGTCCCCTGGTGGCGGCGTAGTCGGCGAGTAGTTCCCTGAGTTGCTTGCGCCCCCGGTGCAACCGCGACATGACGGTACCGATCGGAATGCCGAGGATCTCGGCCACTTCCTTATAGGCGTAGCCCTCCACATCCGTGAAGTACACGGCCAGACGGAACTCCTCGGGAATCGACTGCAGCGCCTGCTTCACGTCGGAATCCGGCAAGTGGTCCAACGCTTCCGCCTCGGCCGAGCGCAGTCCGGTGGACGTGTGCTGCGCGGCCTTCGCCATTTGCCAGTCCTCGACCGTATCGGTGCTGGAACGCAACGGTTCGCGCTGGCGCTTGCGATAGAGGTTGATATAGGTGTTCGTCAGGATCCGGTACAGCCAGGCCTTCAGATTGGTGCCTGGTTTGTACTGGTGGAACGCCGAATAGGCCTTGGTGTAGGCCTCCTGGACCAGGTCCTCGGCATCGGCGGGATTACGCGCCATGCGCATCGCCGCCGAATAGAGCTGGTCGACATATTGCAGGGCATCCCGCTCGAACCGTGCGCGCTGCTGCGCTTCGGTCTCGCGACCCTCGGGGACGGCTTCGGTCCCTTGCTGTGAAGTGCTCATCACGGCCCAGTCTAGACCGGGAGCCGGACGACTGGGCGTTGGCTGGGCCACTCGTTCGGCGCAAGTCAATGTCGGCATGCTCGGCAGCACCCCCTTTCGAAGTCTCATTAAGCCGCCATCGCGGTTGCGGTGGTTCTCTGCCACCGGCCTCTTGTACTTCACAACAGCACGATTTGGCTGCCTATTCCCTTCCGACAGTGATCGGGGCACCGTCCGAACCGAAAAAGTGCGAGACTAGGACAAGCATGTGAACGCACTCCCGACTCCTTGGAGGAATCGATGTCCCTGGCTCGCCTGATTGCCCGTCCCCTGCTGGCTTCCAGCTTCGTGTTGACCGGTCTGGACCGCGTCCGCAAGCCCGAGGAGAGTGGTGAGCGGTTGCGCCCGAATCTGCGTCGTGCCGCCTCGGTGTTCCCCCAACTGGAATCGGTTGCCGCGAAGCCGGCCCTGGCCGCCCGCTGCATCGGCGCAGCCCAGGTCCTGTCGGGGCTGATGCTGGCCCTGGGCAAGTTCCCGCGTTTCTCGGCCTTCGTCCTGGTCGGTTCCTCCGCCGTCACCGGTTTCAACGACAACGCCGGCGAGTCCAAGCTGTTGACGTCCAGCCGGGTCAAGAATCTTTCCCTCGCCGGAGGCGTCCTGCTGGCCAGCGTGGACACCGATGGTGCCCCGTCGATGGCCTGGCGTGCCCGCCACCTCGGCAAGGATGCCCGCAGGCAGCTGGCCAAGGCCAATAAGGAACTTTCCAAGACGGTGCGTGACGGGGCCCAGGATGCCCGCAAGGCCGCAGAAGACGTGGTCGGCCGCTAGAGCACACGTCATGAGCAGCAACACCATCACCCCCGAGTCCACCACCGACTGGCCGGCCCCGCGGGCGCATGGCCGGATCGATGCCACCGTGCAGGTCCCGGCGTCGAAGTCGTTGACCAACCGATACCTGTTGTTGGCCGCCCTGGCGGATGGCCCCTCGCGATTGCGCAAGCCGTTGCGTTCCCGCGATTCCGACCTGATGATCCAGGCCCTTCGGGTCCTGGGTGCAGGGATCGAGGAACGCCGCAGCCACGACGGGGCCGGGCAGGATCTGCTCATCACCCCCATCGACCGCACGGTGGCCCGTGGTGCGCTCACCGTCGACTGCGGCCTGGCCGGGACGGTCATGAGGTTCGTCCCGCCGTTGGCCGCCCTGCTCGATGCCACCGTGTTCTTCGACGGCGACCCGGCCGCCCGGGTCCGTCCCATGGCCCCCGTGGTCACCGCCTTGAAGGATCTGGGTCTGCAGGTCGTGGACGAGGACCCCGGCATGCTGCCCTTCACGCTCGAGGCCACCGGTGTGGTGGCCGGAGGGGATCTACGGGTCGATTCCAGCGGTTCCTCGCAATTCATTTCCGCCTGGCTGCTCGTCGGGGCCTTCTTCGAGCACGGCCTGCGGATCGAGCACGACGGCGATTCGGTGCCGAGCCTGGACCATATCCACATGACGATCGCCACGCTGCGCGAGGTCGGGATCCGGATCGATGAGCCCGCCCCCAACCAGTGGCTCGTCCACCCCGGGACCGTGGAGGCCTTCGACGTCGCCATCGAACGCGACCTTTCCAATGCCGGCCCCTTCCTCGCCGCCGCATTGGCCGCCGGGGGCACGGTCCGGGTGCCGGATTGGCCCGCCGAAACCACCCAGGTCGGTGCCCGTTGGCCGGAGATCCTCACCCGGATGGGGGCCACGACTTCATATGAGGGCGGGGTACTCACGGTCAACGGCCACGGAACCATCGACGGCATCGAGCTGGCCGACGCCTCGGAACTGGCCCCCACGGTGGCAGCGCTGGCTGCCCTGGCGGGTTCTGAAAGCCGCCTGACGGGCATCGGGCACCTCCGGGGGCACGAAACGGACCGGCTGGCCGCCCTGGTCACCGAGATCAAGGCCCTCGGCGGTGAGGCCGAGGAACTCGCCGACGGGATACTGATCCGCCGACCCGTCGACCGGGGAGGACTCTTCCACAGCTATGAGGACCATCGCATGGCCACCGCCGGTGCGGTGATCGGCTTGGCCGTGGACGGGGTCCGGATCGAAGACATCGGCACCACGGCGAAGACCATGCCCGATTTCCCCGGGTTGTGGCAGGAACTGGCTGCGACCGGCGGGGCCTGACGATGGCGCGTGATGCCCGCAGTTGGGACGAATCAGATGTCAGGATCCGCCCCAATAAGAAAGGATCCCGCCCGCGGACGAAGGACAGGCCCTCCTATGACGAGGCCGTCATCGGGCGGATCATCACCGTTGATCGCGGCCGCTATACGGCGATCCTGGACGAGGACACCGCCACCGAGCGGATCGTCATCGCGGCCCGGGCCCGGGAGTTGCGGCGCTCCCCCGTCGTCCCCGGGGACTTCGTCGCCTTGGTGGGCGACACCACCGGCCAGCCGGATACCCTGGCCCGCCTGGTCAGGATCCAGGATCGCGACACGGTGCTGCGACGCAGCGCCGATGACACCGATCCGGTGGAGCGCATCGTCGTGGCCAATGCCGATCAGCTGGTCATCGTGGTCGCTGCTGCCAATCCGGAGCCCAGGACCGGGTTCATCGACCGGGCGCTGGTCGCGGCCTTCGACGCAGGCATCGACGCCATCCTGTGCGTGACCAAGACCGATATCAAGGATCCGGCCGAGCTGCTGGAAAACTACCGGCATCTGGACATGGACATCGTCACCAGCAAGAGCATCGCCGCCGAGGGGACGGGCATCGACGCCCGTTCGGCCGACGGCGCCTCGGCCCGGCTGGACGAAGGCGCCATCGTGGAACTTCGACGGCTGATGGCAGGACGCGTGACCGTGGTGTTGGGGCACTCCGGGGTCGGCAAGTCCACCCTGGTCAATGCCCTGACCGGGGCGCAACGCGCCACCGGGGGCGTCAATGCCGTCACCGGTCGTGGACGGCACACCTCGTCTTCCGCCATCGCCCTGCGGGCCGAGCAGGCCCCGGCGGGGACCTGGATCATCGACACGCCCGGCATCCGCTCCTTTGGTCTGGCACTGGTCGACCCGGACCACATCCTGGACTCCTTCCCCGATCTGGTCCAGGGTTCGGTGGACTGCCCCCGCGGTTGCCGGCACACCCCCGACTCCCCCGGCTGCGCACTGGATGCCTGGGTCCGTCGCCCCGAGGCGGATGCCTCGGGGGTGGCCCGGCTGGCTTCCCTGCGGCGTCTGCTCGGGGTCGAGGAGAAGGCCAAGGGCAAGGAACTAGGGTCGGTCTAGGAGCACGGTCCGGAGCGGTTCCTGCGGTAGGTTTGAAGGCATGACCCGCGACGTAATGAGCTATAACGACGACCTGCGCCTGGCACATGCCATTGCCGATTCCGTCGATTCCCTGACCATGTCCCGCTTCAAGGCACAGGACCTGCAGGTGGAGACCAAACCGGATCTGACCCCGGTCACCGATGCCGACCGGATGGCCGAGGAGGCCATCCGCAGCCAGCTGGGCCGCACCCGCCCCCGCGACGCGGTGCTGGGCGAGGAATTCGGCAGCACCGGTCACGGCTCCCGCCGTTGGGTCATCGACCCCATCGACGGGACGAAGAACTTCGTGCGCGGGGTTCCGGTGTGGGCCACGCTGATCTCACTCATGGATGAAGGTCGCGCCGTGGTCGGTCTGGTGTCGGCACCGGCATTGGGTCGTCGGTGGTGGGGAGCCGAGGGCACGGGCGCCTATACCGGCAAATCCCTGGCCTCGGCCACCCGTTTGAACGTTTCGGGGATCAACGACCTGGCCGACGCATCCCTGTCCTATTCAAGCCTGGGCGGTTGGCGCGAACGAGGGCAGCTGGAGAACATGCTCGATCTGCACGACGCCGTCTGGCGCACCCGGGCGTTCGGAGACTTCTGGTCCTACTGCCTCCTGGCCGAGGGCGCCGTTGACATCGCCTGCGAACCGGAGCTGAACCTCTACGACATGGCCGCCCTGGTCCCGATCGTCACCGAGGCAGGAGGACGCTTCACGTCCCTGGACGGCGAGGACGGCTGCATGGGAGGCAACGCGCTGGCCACCAACTCCCTGCTGCACGAGGCCACCCTGGACCTGCTCAACGGTTCACCCGATTCCGTGGTGCCCGACTCCGGCGCCCCAGCTGACCAGCGGGCCGACCACGCCTCCCCGTGGGAACGCGCCTAGGCTTCAGCGCGCGGCGCGGCGTCCTGCGGGACGACGCCGGTTGCGGCGTTGGGCCTGCGCGTCGCTAGCCAGTTCCTCGCGCTTGAGCCAGTTCATGACTCCGCTGGCGAGTGTCAGCACCAACATGATGCCGGCGAGCCAGAGGTGTCCTGCACTCCACAACGCCGCCACACCCAGCAGGAACAGCACGTGGGCGACCACAGGGTGGATGGGCCATCCCAGCCGCCACGGCGCCTGGGGCGAGAGCAGGAGCCCCCAGAGGATGACGAGCGGGATCAACACCACGAGGACGGACACCACCGGTGCCAGCGGCAGGAACTCGATCGCCCAGAGCCCGGCGGCACACAGCAGTGCCACCTCCAGGACGAATGCCAAGATCCCGGCGGGACGGATCGGCGTTCCGGAAGGCTTGTCCGCCACGACTTCCGCAGCGTTCTGCGGTTCCTCTTCCATGCCTTCTGCCTTTCCCCTCGAGGGGCAGCCCGGGAGCGGGCAGCCTGAATATTTGGTACACCTTCTGGAACATTCGGGTCCCGGTGTCTCTTCCATTCTAAGCATGCGGCCCGCGATAGCCGGGACAGCACGCAAAAGGCCCCGGAATCACGAGGATTCCGAGGCCTTTCAACCGTGGAGATGGGGGGAATTGAACCCCCGTCCGATGTGGTGTTGGCAGGACTTCTCCGGGCGCAGTCTGCTATGGGTTTTCTCTGCTCCAACAGCCGTCTCACAAACATGCGGCTGGACCCTTTCGGGATACCCCGAGCACAGTCATCTGAATTATGCCCGACACCCCGATGACAAAGGTGTTGAGCAGTGGCTATCTAAACGACGCCAGTATCAGGGCCGATAGCAATCCCTGGCTGACGGACTGTCTGGCTGCTTAGGCAGCGAGAGCGAAGTCAGTGCGCTTTGAGTTGGCACTTGTGTTTTGCAAAGAGCGTTTACGAGATAACTTTGCGTCCTCGGCCCGCTTCTCCTGTCGCGACTCACATCGTCGAAACCGATCATCCCCGTATGAATTTCTCAATGCGGGTTTCCCCGCTCAACCTGCGGGCGAAACCCGCAGGACATCTAGCATAACCCACGATGGGCGGGATTCATTCCCTGCCCGAATCCAGGGGTCAAAATCAGGACACGCCGCGGTTCCGTTCGCGCAGGGCCCGTAGTGCATCGCGGTTGTCCTGCTTCTCGCGCAGGGTCTGGCGTTTGTCGAATTCCCGTTTGCCCTTCGCCACACTTATTTCCAGCTTGGCGCGCCCGTCACGGAAATACAGTTGCAGCGGCACGATCGTGTAGCCGGGGTCCTGGATCTTCCGTGTGATCTTGATGAGTTCCTCACGGTGCAGCAGCAATTTCCGCCGACGCCGGCCCGCATGGTTCGTCCACGATCCGTTGAGGTACTCGGGGATGTAGATCCCCTCAATGTAGAGCTCTTCGTTATAGAACTGGCCGAAACCATCAACCAGGGAGGCCTTGCCCTGGCGCAGGGACTTCACTTCGGTTCCGCTGAGCACCATCCCGGCTTCGTACGTGTCCAGGATCTGGAAATCGTGGCGCGCCTTGCGGTTGGTCGCAATGACCTTGCGCTCGGTGGTGTCCTTGGGCATGCCAACCTCCTCCTGTATACGTCATGGTGTCGGGCCGTGGCCGCGGTGAGTCGAACATCAATCCTACGTCATCGGGGCCGGCGCCCGGGCGGCACGGTTGCTCCTGCATGCGGGCACCATCTGCAGGTTCCCTGCCCGGAGCACCGGGCGCTGCGCGGGGTTGCTAGAGCAGTCCCGCAGGGTTGACGACCTTGCCGTCGAGGATCGTTTCGAAGTGCAGATGGCAGCCGGTGGAGTTGCCGGTGGTTCCGACATAGCCGATCAGTTGGCCCTTGGAGACCTTCTGGCCGCTATGGACGACGTAGCTGCTCAGGTGGTGGTAGCCCGTCACCAGGGCGTGGCCCTTGACGACGCCATGGCTGATCTGGACCTTGTTCCCCGAGGTCGGGGACAGGGTGGCATACCAGACCTCACCTGCAGCTGCCGCGTGCACGGGAGCACCGCACCGACCACCGAAGCCCCAGTCGAGCCCGGCGTGGACGTAGCCACCCCTGCCGCCGTAGTCGATGGTTCCTGCCGGAGTGGGGCGCCAGCCGAACGTGGAGGTGATATGCCCGCCGGAGGTCGGTTTGGACAGGCCCCAACTGCTCGTACTGCTGGAGGACCCGCTATTGCCCTGGCTGGATTTCTTCTTCGCCGGGGCGCTGGTCTTCTTGCTCTTGCTGCGTTCGGAAGCGGCCTTCCGGTCCGCCGCGTCGGCTGCTGCACGCTTCGCGGCGGCATCGGCCGCATTGGCCCGGGCGGCCTTCTCCGCGGCAGCACGTTTGGCCCGCGCCGCGGCTTCGGCCTTCGCCGCGCGTTCTGCGGCTTGTTCGGCGGCGACCTTGGCGGCCTTTTCCGCAGCGGCCTTGGCAGCCTCTTCCTTGCGCTTGCGTTCGGCGGCCTCACGGATCAGACGCTCCTGGCGCTTCTTGATCTTGGCGACCACCTGGTCGTGCTCATCCTCTTGCTTCTTGATCTGGGCCTTGATCTGAGGACGTTTGGCGTTGAGTTCCTCGCTGGCTTCCTGGGCGCCATCGATGAGTTCGTCGACATGGCGTTTTGAGGCTTCAGCCTCGTCCCGGGCCGCCTGCTCCCGGACCAGTGCCGCTTCTGCCTGGCCCTTGAGGTCGCTGATCTCCTCTTCGACGGCGGCCAGTCGTGCCTGGACGTTGGCATCGGTCGCCTGCTGTTGGCTCAGATCGCTCAGTACGGCATTCTGGCTGCGCAGCGCCTGGTTGGCCAGGCCCAGGCTGTCGGCGAGGTTTCCTTGCTCGGAGTTGGAGTTGAGCATCAGGCTCAAGTTGCTGGAGACTCCCCCACGCTTATAGGCCTGGGTGGCGATCTGCCCGATGACCTTGCGGGTGTCTTCCATCTTCTCGGCGTCCTGGTCCATTTGACTGCCGATCTGGTCCTTCGAGGCCTGCGCGGCATCCACGCGTGCGGAGAGTTCGTTCACCTGCTCCGTGGCACTCTGGACGCTGGCCCGGGCGCTCGAGAGCTTCTCCTTCGCCGCCGGAAGCTTGTCCTGGTAGCCCTTGAGCTTCTCCGCGGTCTTCTGGATGTCGGCATCGAGGAATTCCATATCGGTTTCCAGGGAATCAAGTTGCTTCTCGACCTGTTGCTTGTGGTCGTCCAACTTATCGGCCTGGGCCACCGGAGCCATCAGCGACAGGGACAGCAGGCTCACCAGGGCACCACTAATCACGGCACGGGACAGGCTCCGTCTATTGCGGTCCGCCACAGGGTCGGTCCTTTCAGTGGTACGGCAGGTTCATCCTCGAAGGAGCCCGGGGAACACGGGCTCGGAGCAACCTAAACCTTCAGGTAACGCCTTAAGGTCAGGACCGACGATACACCAGCCAGGACGATCCCCAACGCAAGCAAGCCGGGGGCGACCAGGAATACCTCGTTGGTGGCAATGAAGGCAGTGTCCGGATACTCGATCGCCAACTTTCCTTGGATCAGGTATTTCACCACCGCCCACAGCGTCCCCGAGGCCAGCACGGCACCGATGAGGGCGGCGATGACCCCTTCCAGGACGAACGGTAGTTGGATCACCGCCTTCGAGGCGCCGACCAGGCGCATGATCCCGGTTTCCCTTCGTCGGCTGAAGGCCGAAAGCCGGATGGTCGTCGCCACGAGGAGCACGGCGCAGAAGATCATGACCACCGCAATGCCCACGGCCACCAGGGAGGCGACATTCATGACCGAGAAGATCTTCTCCAACAAGTCGCGTTGGTCGATGACGGTGTCCACGCCCTTCATGGGGGTGAACAGTTCGTTGATGACGTCGTATTTTTCGGGGTCCACCATCTTGACGCGGAAGGACTCCGGGAGCTGGTCCGCCGTGACGGTATCCACGATCGGCGAGTTCTTGAACTGCTCGCGGAAATGCTCCAGGGCCTGATCCTGCGACTCGTACTCGTAGCTCTCCACATACGGCTTCACCGCTGCGGAGTCGAGCTGGCTCTTGATGGCCGAACGCTGCGAATCGGTCACTGCACCATCGGCGCAGGTCTGGGAGCCGTAATCGTCTCCACACAGGAAGATGGCTACTTCGACCTTGTCGTACCAGAAGCCCTTCATCTGCGTGATCTGCATTTGCGTCAGCGCGGCGGCCCCGACGAACGTCAGGGAAATGAAGGTCACCAGGACCACGGAGATGACCATGGAGAGGTTTCGACGTAGACCAGAACCGATCTCGCCGAGGATGAATGCGAGTCTCATGCTTCGTCCTCCTCGGTGTCAAAGGGGGCAATGGCCTGGTCCCGCGGGTCGGCGGTCCGCAATTCGCGCGAGCCATCCCGATTGACGATGGGGATCATGGCCGTGTATTCGCCGGCTTGTTCGTCGCGAACGAGTTTGCCTTCGTCCAGTTCGATCACCCGACGGCGCATCGAGTTCACGATGTCCGTATCGTGGGTGGCCATGACCACGGTGGTCCCGTTTTGGTTGATCTTGTCGAGGATGTTCATGATCCCCACGCTGGTGGCGGGGTCGAGGTTTCCGGTCGGCTCATCCGCGAGCAGGATCCCCGGTTGGTTGACGATGGCCCGGGCGATGGCCACGCGTTGCTGTTCACCGCCGGAGAGCTCGTGGGGCATCCGGCGTTTCTTGTCCTCCAGGCCCACGGTCTTGAGGACCTCGGGGACGGTGCTGCGGATCGAGGCCCGGCCCTTGCCGATGACCTGCATCGCGAAGGCCACGTTGGAGAAGACATCCTTATTGGGCAGCAGCCGGAAGTCCTGGAAGACGACGCCGATGCCCCGACGCATGCGAGGGACCCTCCAGTTGGGGATTCCCGCCACATTCTGGCCGGCGACGTGGACGGAGCCCCGTGAGGCCTGGTCCTCGCGCAGGACCAGACGGATGAACGTCGATTTACCGGAGCCGGAGGCCCCCACGAGGAAAGCGAAGTCACCGCGATTGATCTCGACATCGATATCGTCCAGTGCCGGACGGGACTTCTGGTCGTAGACCTTGGTGACGTGCTCAAATCTGATCATGGCAGTTCTGCCCACTCGGACCACCGGTCAGTGTCCGAAAATGCGGGGCTTTGCTGGGGGAACGTACAGCACCGGCATTGAGCACTCTAGCCCCGACATTCTGCCTCCGGGTGCAGGTGGAAGCGTGTGTCGGGGTTCCGGCCCCGAGAGAACGGGCCCGGTCCTTGCCGGACCGGGCCCGTGATCACGGGAGCTGCCGGGGCCTATGCGCCGGCGAGCTCTCCGCCCAAGGTCAGTTCCGGCTCGGTCGCGGCCCGGACCTCCTCGACGCTCACCCCGGGGGCGGTTTCCAGGAGCACCAATCCCCTATCGGTCACCTCGATCACCGCCAGGTCGGTGATGATCCGGTTCACCACGGCCTTGCCGGTCAACGGCAGCGAGCACTCGCGCACGATCTTCGCCGAACCGTCCTTGGCCGTATGGTCCATCAGGATGATCACTTCCCGGGCTCCTTGCACCAGGTCCATGCCCCCGCCGGGGCCCTTGACCATCTTGCCCGGAATCATCCAGTTCGCCAGATCGCCCTGGGTGGAGACCTGCATCGCTCCCAGGATCGCCACGTCGATCTTTCCGCCGCGGATCATCCCGAAACTCATGGACGAATCGAAGAAACTCGCCCCCGGGTTGACCGTCACGGTTTCCTTGCCTGCGTTGATCAGGTCGGGATCCATATCCTCCTCGAGCGGGTAGGGCCCGACCCCGAGGATTCCGTTTTCCGACTGCAGGACCAGGGTCCTGCCGGCGGGGATGTAGTTCGGAACCAGAGTCGGCATCCCGATGCCCAGATTCACATAGGCCCCGTCCACCAGCTCCTGTGCGGCCCGCTCGGCCATCTGCTCACGTGTCAGTGCCATCGTCTCAACCTTCCTTCGTCGTCGAACCGGCGGGGCGCACCGTGCGCTTCTCCACTGGCTTTTCGATGTCCTGGCCCACTTCCAGGACACGGTGCACATAGATCCCCGGCAGGTGAACCTGGTCAGGATCGATCTCCCCGGGTTCCACGAGTTCCTCGACCTGGGCGATGCACACCTTCCCGGCCATCGCCGCCGGCGGGCCGAACTGCCGGGTCGCCTTGTTGAACACCAGGTTCCCGTGCCTGTCGCCCTTGAGCGCGTGGACCAGGGCGAAGTCGGAGACGATCGCCTCTTCCAGGACGAAGTCGTTCTTCTCGCCTCCCGGGGCGAAGGAGCGCACCTCCTTGGGTTCCGAACCCTGCAGGATGTTCCCGTCGGCGTCGTACTTCTGCGGCAATCCGCCTTCGGCGACCTGGGTGCCGACACCGGCTGCGGTGTAGAACGCGGCGATCCCCGATCCACCGGCCCGCAGCTTCTCGGCCAGCGTCCCCTGCGGGGTCAACTCCAATTCGAGTTCCCCGGTGAGGTACTGGCGGGCGAATTCCTTGTTCTCCCCGACATAGGAGGAGGTCATCTTCCGGATCCTGCCGGCGGCCAGCAACACACCCAGCCCCCATCCATCGACACCACAGTTATTGGAGACCACCGACAGGCCCGTCGCGCCTTGTTCCAAGAGGGCCTCGATCAATGCCATCGGGTTGCCCGAGAGGCCGAAACCACCAACCGATATCAGGGAACCATCCCCGATATCCGCTACGGCCTCCGCCGCAGAACCGACACTTTTATCCATGGTCATTTCAAAGACCTCCCTCGCACGATGAAATATTGCCGCGGTCCCGCCGTCGGGCGTTGTGACCGTTATTACGTTCCAACCTATCGCTTTCGGTGGGGCCCGACCGCATTGGTCCGCCCTTCCCGGGGCACCTACATCATCGGGCGCTCCATCCGCCGTCGACGGTGTAGGAAGCCCCGGTGACCATGCCGGCGTCCGGAGAGGCCAGCCATGCCGCCAAGGATCCGACTTCCTCGGGCTCGACGAGCCGTTTGACGGCCGATTCGGTGAGCATGATCGAGGAGATGACTTCGTCCTCGCCGATGCCGTGGATCTTGGCCTGATCGGCGATCTGGTCCTCGACGAGGGGTGTTCTCACGTAGGCGGGTTCGATGCAGTTGCTGGTCACCCCGTACTCTCCCCCTTCCAATGCGGTGACCTTGGACAGGCCTTCTAGG
>NZ_JBQSWW010000031.1:0-33235 GCF_052377515.1 Arthrobacter sp. AOP36-C1-22
TGACCGGAGTGCTCGGCGATGACGTGTCGCCCGTGCGGGGATTGGGCGGCACGGTGGGCGGCTGCGGCATTCGAGGCGGCGCGGACACGGCGAGGCATTCCGTCCTTGCCTGTGGTGAGGCCTCCGGAGATGACCGTGACCGGGATTTCCCCCAGCTCGGGCGGATATTCCTGCCAGGCGTGGAGCTCGGAAAGAAAAGTGCGCGCTTGACGGCGCTGGGTGCGCACGACCGAGGGGAGGAAGGCCTCCTGGTGCAGGTCTTCGCGGACGTCGTCGGGCATGCCCTCGCCGATGAACCGGAACATCCGCTCGAACAGGCCCAGCCTTGCGAGCAGCGCCGCGCCGCTGAGCGCGATCTTCTCACCGAGACGGAAAGGCAGCTTGAACAGGAAGTCTGCGGCCTCATCGGTGGGATCGACCAGCACGATCCCTGCGATGCGGTCAGGGCGGCCGACGGCGGCCAAGCGCACGATGGGGCCGCCCGCGGAGTGGCCGACGAGGATGAACGGGCCGGCGCCGAGGCCGTCAAGCAAGTCATTTAGGTCGTCAGCCATCCTCTCCAGCGTGCGACCGCTCGGGTCTGGTTCGGAACGGCCGAGGCCGGCGCGGTCGTAGACGACGGCGGGGGCGAACTCGGCGACCCGGGTTTGTACGAGCGCCCATGTAGACCGAGTCGCAGCGGACCCGGCTTCGAACACGACGGTCGGCACCTCGGCTTCCCGGTCGCCGGGCCCGGGCAGCATCATCGCGTACAGGTGGCGTCCATCGCGGGTGGGAATCTGGATCGGTCGGCCTTGGGTGTGCATTCGTCCGCCTATACGTCCGGGGCTGCGGCCGGTGCCCGCTCAGCGTCGGAGGGCCGGAGTGTGCTGGTGCGGAATCGGGGGTGGAGGAGGACGAACAGTGTGACGATGAGCATGATGAGGGTGCCGACGATGATCGGCAGGGGCGCCCACAGGCCATAGAGAGTGGTGCCCGCGGTGGGGGCGATGACGAAAGTGAATCCGGTGGTGGCCGCGACCAGCCCGGCGAGTCCGCCTTGCTCTTCGCGGCTGACCAGCAGCGTGGGGCCGGCGGTGTAGCCGGGCATGGCGGTGCCCAGACCGAAACCGATGAGCAGGATCGCGAGGAACAATGAGACCGGCCCGATATCGGGGACGAGCAGCGCGAAACCTGCGAGGGCGATCAGTCCGCCCACGCGCAGTAGCGTCGGTGGGGTCCAGCCGCTGCGCGGCACGACGGCGGCCTGGGCGAGAACCATGCCGATTCCCGCGGCGAGCAGCGCACCCCCGGTCACCAGTCCAGTGGTGGCCGCGTCCAGATGCAGACGATCTTGGACAATGAACCCGGTGATGACCTGGATGAAGCCGAGCGCCGTGAACATGCCGAACCCGGCGAGCAGGAACGGCCAGATGCGCGAGTCCAGGGGGCTGACCTTGGCTGGGCGTTCGATGAGTTCGTGGCGGGGTTCGCGGCGCAGCCGGAACGCCAGGAGCACGAGGCCGACAGCCAGCAGCACGGGCACCGCGATGAGCGGGGTGATGAGCCCCGCGGCGGACAGCACGCCGCCCAGGACGGAGCCGCCGATCATAGCGACCCCCTGCACAGCGCCGACCCCGGCCATGCCCTTGACCCTGGCCGTCTCATCCGTTGTGACGTCGGCGATGTATGCCTGAGCGGTGGGTGGTACCGCCGCCAGAGCTGTGCCGAATCCGATCCCGCGCAGTAGGACGAACCACAGGAACAGGGTGGTACCGGTGACCAGGCCGCTCATCCCGAGCTGCGCAAGCACCGCGAACAGTGTCATCGCGACGGTGCCCAAGGTGAACGCGGCCACGAGCACGGGCTTGCGCCCCCACGACTGAGAGCGTCGGCCCCAGAACTGGCTGGTCGCGACGACCATGACCGCCGCGACGCTGATGGTGACACCGATCTGCCATTCGGCCAGCCCTACCTCGCGTGACAACGGCGCGATGATCGGGTTGAGAGTCATCTGACCGAGGTAGGCGAGGAACACCCCGGTCAGCAGCAGCGGAATCTGCGTCCGCTGCTGGGCCGCGTTGGCAGGGCCGATGCGAGGTTCGGTCATCTGGAGGGGTCCTTCACTCCTTGACTCAGGGATCGGGTCATGGGCGAGCCCCGGGTGCGAGCTCCTGTTCGATGCCGGTCAGGACGATGCGCAGCTTGCCGCGGAACCACACCACCGGCTCCTCCCGAATCGCCCGGACCATCTCGTCCCTCAACTGCGCAGTCACCTCATCGACGCCGAGGTGGTCCGAGTCGCCGTGTGTCGAATCGCGATGCGCCGACCAATGGCGCTCCATCGTCTGTCGCACGGGCAGAAACTCCGCTTCCAGTGCCCCTGCCAGCGTCTCGACGCCGCGGCGGCTGTCGGCTACGAGATCGAACACCAGGTCTACGGCGAGCACCGCGTTGCGGGGCGTGAAGCCCCGATTCACCAAGGCTACACCGACGCGGTCGGACAGCTGGATCATGGATGCCGGGATCACGCCCCGTGTTGCTTCCAGCACCGCCCCGGGGTGTGCTTCCCAGGCGTGCCAGGATGCGAGTGCCCAGCGTTCCAGCAGTGGCCGCCAGGATCCGTCGAGGTCTGGCCATTTGGTTCGCCGCAGCGCCAGGTCCAGGCCCAGCCGCACCAGCTCGTCCCGGTTCGCCGCGTGCCGGTAGAGTGTCGCCTGCCCCACGCCGAGGCGGCCTGCCACAGCGGCGAAGGTCAGGCCCGTGAATCCGGTCGCCAGCACGGCTTCCGCGATCGCATCCCCGGCCAACGCCTGGGGGCGGCCTGGGCCACGCTTCGCAGGACGATCCGATACTTGATTGGTAAGGGTCACCTTACTAGGTTATGAGAGTTGACTCTCATAATCAAGTTGCTGGGCTCCAACGGGTATATATCATTGAGGACATGGATCGATGGAGGATTTTTGTGACAGGCGCAGCGATGCTCGCTCTGGCCGGGTGCGCCGCCGAAACGCCTCAGTGCACTGCGATCGGGTCACCGGCCGGGCTCAGCCTCGAGATTGCCGCGCCTCTTGCCACAACCGCCACGCAGGTGGATATGCAGGTCTGCTGGGACGGTGAATGCTACAGTCCCGCAATAGAATTGCTGCCATCCTTGACATCCGAGCCGCAGGACTGCACCGGTCCCGAACCGGATGACAGTTGCTCGGCAAAACAGGTTCCGGCCGGTGGAAAGCACGGCTTTGCGGAAATGCCAGAATTACCAGCGGCAGAGGTCGAGGTAGCTGTGACTCTCCACGACAGTGCAGGCACGCAAGTATTCCACGATATGACCATTGTCATGCCAGAACCAACCTACCCCAACGGGCCGCAGTGTGCCGCTGACGGAGTGCAGGCTGCGCTTATAGCTGAGAGGACTCAGCTTCGCCAGGCATCGTAACCCGAGCAGTCCCCTCGACTGCTCACATTCCGCGGCAGATATCACGTGGAGCGCTACCTGGAGCGAGGTTTACTGTGCGTCTGGCCCGACGGCGGGGACGCGCAGGAGAAATCCCGGCTAAGACGATGCCACTTCGGTGTACAGGGGTGGAGCCGGTCTCCAGTCATTGCGCGGCAGAATCAGGGCCTGCGCGATTCGGGTACGACAAAGTTGGAAGCGGAGTCTGATCGCAGACGGCGGGCCTGCCTGGCTGTATTCGCTGGTGTTGTTGTGCTGCTGGAATGCCTTGAAGTTTGTCATCATGGGGCCGGTCAGCGCTGTTCTTTTACTTCGGGTAGGTGCACGTGAATCGCGCACCCGTCGCAACGAGCACAAGGTTCTCTTGTCCGCGGCCTGAGGCGTCTGCCCGGTGCGCCGCTAAGCGCACCTTCTCGGTGACTTCAACCGAGAGGACCAGCTCATGAAAACGAGACTGATCTGGCGACCGACGAGCACACGGCGCGGATGGTGCTGTCAATGATTGCGGAGCCGAACGATTCCACGACTGGACGGCTCCTTACACGAGTGGATGCAGGTGAGACGATCCGGCTCCTTGAAACCGAGAATACGGTTCCTGTCCTCGGTCGGGTGGACGGCACGATGTGGCGGGAACGGCTCACTCCGAGAGTTTCTGCGGAGTCCGTGACAGAACAGCTCCGACAGGTGGAACTACTCGGGATTGAGGTTGTGATTCCTGGGGATCGGCATTGGCCAGCTGGGTCTGCTGTTTGGCTGACTCCTTGACTCAACCAAAGCCTCAGCAGACCCTACCGTTTCCCAATATACTGCAGCTCGTTTGCTGTGGCGGCGGACGCGTGCTTCCTGGTACCGGACGCGAGCCAGGAGGACGACGCTGATGGGTCCCATGAGGATGAATTTCAGCGCATTCCACAGGAAGAGAAAGAAGGCCAGGTAGAGCCATTCGCTCCACCCGTGCCCAATGAGAATGGTGCAGGAGACGGCGGCGAAGAGGTAGACGCCGCCGAGGAGCATCGCGGGGAGACCCCATTTTAGGCCGCGCCGGGTGCGGATTTTGTCGAGGAGGATGTTCGTTGGCATCCACCGGCGCAGGAACACGCGGGTGCGGATGCTGGCATTCCATAAGCGGCTGATCAGCATGGTCGGGGTCTCACTTTCACGCACAGGAGTATCGAGCTGGTGTGGCTGGTCCTGTGTGGGTGAGTGCCCGATGCTCTGGGCGGTCTGCGTTGCCGAAACCCTGGGGCTCGACTCGGCGTGTGGTTTTTCCTGCCACCACTGATTCTACGCGGTCGCCGGCATTTCCGGTAGGGCTGCGGTTCTTGGCCGGTCGAGCCTGCCGTGCTGGGCGGGGTCGTACCTGTCTGCTGGCGGTACCTCGGTCTGGGGTTGCTGCCGTCTCACCAGGAGGCAACCACGTGATGTGGTGCAGAAAGAGGTATGGAATGCGATCTCAATCATCCCCAATATCCCGGGACCCGGGCGATGTGCCTGGGAGTCCACGACACCGGTTCCGGCACCGCGTACGGCAGTTCGGTGGCCTACTCGCCGCAACGGCGGTGCTCGTCACTGGCGGCGTCATCGCCGCAGGGCCCGCATCGGCGGCCTCGGTCGGGCCAGGCCACGGCGACCTCAACACGACCGGCACGGTCGGGGCGTTCATCGCCGAGTCTGATGGTCGCCAGGTGTATTGCATGGATGCGGGAGCGCCCGCGCCGTGGAATATGACGAGCGGGCCAACGACGGTCACTGACCTGACGAGTTACACCGGGCAGCAGCTGTCACCGACGACGCTTGCGAAGTTGAACTATGTGATGGCGAAGTGGGGCGACTCCACCAACCCCGACATCACCGCAGCGGTGCAAATGTATGTGTGGGCCGAAGCCGACCCCGTGACATATCAAGCTCAGGGCGGACAGTCGTGGGCGCTCACCCGGGTACCGGCCGCGCACCAGTCGACCGTGTTGGCAAACCTCGCCACGATGTATGCCGACGCGAATGCGAATCATGCGGTGAACCCATCCGTGGATGTGGTGATCTCGATGGCCGATCAATACAACGGCACCCTCACCGTCAATGTGTCACCAACGGCGCTGAATGGGAGCGTGGTGCTCACGGATGCGACCTTCATCGACGGCACCACCTCAAAAGCGCTAGGAACCGGCACGTACCCGATCGTGGGGAAACCAGCCGCCGGTGTACCTGAATATCGGGTGACCGCGTCCGCGTCGTACAGCGGTGTCGGGCTCGGTGCTCGGGTGAATCTGTATGAGACACCCGGGCAGCAGCGGCTCCTTGCAAATGGGACACCCGCAGCGGTGACCGCGACTGCGCAGACGCTGTGGATTGCGCTGGATTTCCAGCCCGTGATCGGCACCCAAGTCGCCGCAAAGTACGTGGCCGAAGGTGACAGCTTCACCGACATGCTCACCGTGTCGACGGTTGGCGTCGGCTCGTGGATCCATGTTGATGGCAGCCCGGTTCCGCTGACTGCCCAGGGCACGCTCTACGGCCCGTTTGATGAACAGCCCGCCGAGTCAGAATCAGTCCCCGATGGCGCTCCGGTCGTGGGCACCGAGACACTGGTGTTGAATCGGGGAACCGGCGAGTACGCCTCTGCCGGTTCCCTCACCGCGACCGAGTCTGGGTTTTACACGTGGGTGTGGGGCATCGATAAAACCGCACAGGGTGACAGCGGGAAGTACATTCGTGGATCGTTCACCGACTGGTTTGGTCGGGTCGCAGAAACTCACGTGACTCCGTTCCAGCCCGGAGCCGTCTCGAAAACCGATGCACGGCTCGCGCTCCCTGGTGATGAGGTGACCGACACGATCACCGTGTCATCCACGAATGGGGCGTGGCTGCGAATCGACGGCGACTACATCCCCGCAGTCCTCGATGGCACCGCCTACCAAGTGCCCGGCACGCTGCCGCCCCTCGAGCAGCCGGGCGTGGCCTCTGACGCAACGGTGATCGGTGAGGTGCAGGTTACCGCGACCGGCCCCGGCACCTACACGTCACCGCCGGTGGCGCACCCTCATGCGGGGTTTGTGACGTGGGTGTGGGAAGTGCGTCTGACCAGTCAGCCCGACGAATATCGGGACTACATCGCCAACGACTGGGCGGATAACTACGGGATTCCGCTCGAATCAACCAGCGTGCGCTGGCCCATCAGCGTGACATCGGAGGTGCGAGAGTACAACGTGCATCCAAACGGACGCGCATTCGACACGATCGAAGTGACAGGGTTCCCGGAGAACCATGGGGACTTCACCGGCGACGGATACTGGGGTGCCGACCTGGATGTCATCACCCACACCGTCTACGGCCCCTTTGACACCGACACGGTCCTGACTGATGAACTGGTGGTTGATGACGCTCCGGTGTTGACGGTGCTCACGACTCCGGCACGCAACGGCACCTACCAGCTGGGCTATACCGATGCAGATCAGATTCGCCCCACCGAGCCGGGCTACTACGTGATTGTCTCAGATTTTGCAGGCGATGACCGGGTGCAACCGTTCCGCTCCTCACCGGCGGACATTCTGGAACGCTTCTACGTACCCCAACCGCCCGCACCGGGTGTGGAGGTGACGGTGACGACGAAGGCGACCCCGGAAGCGTTCGTCGGCGACCCGATCAGCGACACCGCGATCGTCGAAGGGCATGTGCCCGACGGCGCATATCTCGTGTTCCGCGCCTACGGCCCATACTCCGAGCAGCCGATGATGGGTGAAGAGGGGGAACCGTTCTTCATCTCCGACGAAATCCCGGTGGATGGGGCTGGCGAGTATGAATCCGGGGTCACGAGCGTGGATACGGCGGGGCTCGTGTTCTGGGTCGAAACGCTCCACGCCCCAGATGGTGCCGTGCTCGCGGAGGGCTTCATCGGAGCGCCCGGTGAAACGACCATCGTGCACGAACGTCCCACCGACGTCACCGTGACGACGAAAGCGGTCCCCGAGGTGACGCTCGGCGATCCAGCTCACGACGTCGCTATTGTCACCGGCGATGTGCCAGAGGGTGCGATGCTCGTGTTCCAGGCCTACCGCCAAACCGGCGCTGAGGCGGTGTGTGACGTCGAGAACCTGGTGTTCGACACGCACGACGAACTCATCCCGGTCACTGGGGCAGGCGAATATGTGTCGGCCGAAGTGGTGTTCGAGGAAGTGGGCACGTACTTCTGGATCGAAACGCTCTACGACCGGGACGGTGAGATGCTGCACCGCGGTGAGTGCGGAGCAGCAGGTGAGACCACGAAGGTGGTCGAGAAACCGGTGACCCCGTCTGGACCTCCGTCGCTTGCGGTCACTGGAGCCGGATGGTCCTGGGCAGGGATTATCGCCGCGCTGATGCTGACCGCGACTGGCGGGATCCTCTGGTTCGGGAGGAAGCTCGCCCTGTATCGGGAGCGCACCGGGTACGTTCGCGACGAGGATCTCGCCGCGGAACTCGAGGAACTCACGCAGGAGTAGCCCAGGGCAGAAATGATGAGTGAGGGGCTGCGCCACTGGATGGTGCAGCCCCTCACTCATCTGTCTATTCGTTATTGGAGTGTTCGTGCCAGGTGTCGGCGATGAACTGTGCCACGGCGACTGTGGAGTTGAACACAAGGCGGGCATGTCTCGGGGAGGCTGGGCTCAAATCGCTGGCACCGTGTCCGTTACCGATGGAGTTTCGCGATTCGGCGATGGACTGCACCGTAGTGGTGAGCGCGCGCATAGCCTTTCGCAAGGCATCGCTGCCGCGTGAGTCACCTTCGACCGCATTCGCATTGATGTTGAGGCTTGATGAGACCTTCGCGAACAACCCGGGAAGCTCATCTCGCTCAGAGAACTCGACGCCGAGGTCAGTAAGGACGATCTTGCACTGGCTCTCGATCAAGTTCTTGCACGAGGAGATAGCGGTAGCAGGGTCATCGTTCAGATCGCGGTCGATCATGTCCAGGTGTCGCCGGAGAACCGCATTCTCAGTGAGATCTGGTGTCTGGGTCAGAGTCAGCGTTGCGGGCGCGTGATAGGCAGCGATGTGTCGTGACGCATAGATGACGCGGTCGCCGAAGTTATCCGCCGGATAGAGTTCGAATCCGTCGCGGCGGAGCGTGTCGTTGTAAGCGGTCACCATCGCCGCAGCCGCTTCAGGATCGTCCCGCACAACTGGGTGCACCGTTTCGACAAGGAAGTTCAGAAGGTTCTCGTCGGTGCCGTCTCGGAGCTGGAATCGGTCGTCGCTGAAGACCCAATCGTCTTCCCAATCCCAGTTGTTGACGGTGTGCTGGTAAATGTCGCCAGTGGCGGTGTTATATCGAGAATCCGTGCTGGGCAGCAGCTCTAGTTTGTAGAGGCGCGCTAGGAATTCGGGGTGCTCCAACCGTCCGGACCAGCGGTATTCGGATAGGGCGAGCCAGTCGAGCAGATTGTTCCGGGTACTGCGGTTGATCCGCCTCCCGCTCACAGAAGTCATACATTGAGTTTATCGAGGCAACTTCTGGGCTCATCGGAGGGTTCGACCACTCTGATCACGGATGGTCGCTGCGCCAGATGTCTGGTCAGTGTGCTCTGACTCACGGATACGGGTGCGGGCGCGTTGGTAGTCGATACGTTGCGCATCATCCGCCGGGACTGGCCCGAGCGGGCTTGTCGAGGTGATGCCCCACCGATCCCGATACGCGACAACCGCCCGCACCGTGCTCTGCCGCACCGCCGGGTCAGCAATGTCGAGCGCCGTGACCCAGGGCTCAGCGTGTTCGAGCACCGCCTGGGTGAGGATGTTGAGCCGCGCCTGCATGAGCTGCTCCCGTTCCTCAAGGGCTTGCCGCATGGCAGGGTCGGTGATGCCCGTGGCCCGGGGCACCAGACCGATGATCAGGCCGGGAGCCTGGCGCGACGAAGCGGGGTAGGTCGCCGTGACTTTCTGGATCCGGAACCGCAGCAGCGATCCGAGATCTTCAACGTCTTCGAGGTTTCCTGCGCGGATGACGCGTGGGAGGAGGTCGTCGATGTTGTGCCCCTCGGCTTCGAGGCGACGAAGCTCCGTGGTGAGGATCCCAAACGAGTCCGTCTCCACAAGATCGTCAACGACGGCGGTGCCGAGGCCTGCTGTTTCGAGGAGGGTGACCCACCGGGATTGTTGGGCTTCCGTGGCGATGGTCTCGTATTCGGCGGCCAGCTGCGCGAGCGACCCCCACATGTCTTGTTCTGCGGTGATGGTGTCATGTGCGGACTGTTCGGCACCGACATGTTGGAGGATGCCATAGAGAATGCTTCGTGCGCTCAGTTCCAGGTCGTCTCGGTGTTGATGTTCTTCCAGATGATGCTGGTCGGTGGCGACATAGACGCGGTTGGATTCTCGGCCGCGGGTCATCGCGACGTAGAGCGACTCACGGGTGACTTCCGGTGAGTGGACGATCGCGTGAGCGGTATCGACGGTGGAGCCCTGTGCCCTGTGCGCGGTGATCGCGTATCCGAGGTCGACCTGGTCAGCAACGTAGGCTGCGGGCAGAATGATCGTGGTCCGCCACCGAGAGTGTGCCCGGCGGACCGTGAGGGATCCGTCGTCGTGTGCGTGGGTGACGTGCCAACGGTCTCCGTTCTTCACCCAGCCGCGTCCAAGGGAGAGGCGGCGGTCGTTTCGCCTGGTGATGACCAAGTCGCCGCGGGAGGCTTCGTTCCCGTCGTGCAACTTCACCCCATCCAGGGCGACATCTCCAGCGAGGATTCGGTCGGTGCGGGCACGCGTATTCAGCTCGGATACAGTGTCGAGGGTCTCCGCGATCAGCACCGACGTCTTGCCCGCGGCTTGGTCGCTGACCCAGGCTTGGTAGGCGGCGTCGAGGATGTCTTCGTAGGTTCCCGGGGTGACGCGGTCATGCTTGAGGTAGGTGTCGATGACGTCGGTGTCGCCGAGGCGTAGCTGCAGGGAGGCGTGTTTCTCCCAGTCGTTGCGGAAGCGGCGTACGTCCAGCAGCTCCGGTGCGTCGCCTCGATCTCGGACGAGCATCCCGAATGCTCCACCCGCGTCGACCGCGGCCAGCTGCGCCCAATCACCCACCAGCAGTACCTTCGCGCCCGCGTCGGCGGCGTGGGCGGTGATCGTGTCCAATGCGAGGGTTCCCGCGAGGGACGCTTCGTCGATGATCACCAGTTGACCAGCGGTGAGGTTCCAGGTGCCGCGGCGGTGCTCGTGCAACCATTTCGCGGTGTTCTCGGTGCTGATGCCGAGGTCCTGGGCGAGGACATCCGCTGCGGCTGCGGACGGGGCCAAGCCGACCACGGACCCGGCACCGTGGTTCTTCTCCCACGCCCTGCGGAGGGCGCTCATGGTCGTCGTTTTCCCTGTACCTGCGGGGCCGACCAGGACATCGAGAGTGCGACCGGAGATGCCGATCTTCGCGATCGCCTGCTCCTGATCCACCGACAGCACAAGCCCAGCAGCACTCTTCGACCGCGCAGCATGTTCAATCCACGCCAACGGCACCGTCGGAGCCATCCGTGACTCTGAAGCGGCAAGGAGTCGGTCTTCCGCGGCAAGCACACGCTCGGAGGAGAACACGGTCGATGCCTTCGGCCGGAACACGCTCTGTCCGTCGTGTTGTTGGAAGATGGGTGGGCTGGAGGCGAGCTCCGGCGGCGTCAACCGCAACGACGCTTTCTCCGCGGCATCGACGATTTGCCCGGTGATCAGGTCACGGTCGGTCGCAGAGGCGAACCGGAGGCCCATGGTTTGTCGGACGGCTTCGGCGTGCAAATTCCATCGTTTCCACGTCGCCCGCCGGTCACCCACCTGCGCCACCACACTCTCAGCGACCGTGCGCAGGTCATCGAGCGGGATATCATCCGCGCGCAGCAACGGCTCCCGCACACTCCCCACTACGAGGGCGCTTGCCCACGTCGGAGCATCTTCACCGAGCACGCGGGTGGCGCGCTCCCGCCACGCAGTGGTGAGGTCGCTGAGTGAATGATTCTGCTTTGGCGGACGAGTCTCCAGCGTCGCCCGCTGTCGGAATTGCCACAGCAGTTTCGAGGATGGTTGCCGCCCATGCTTGGCAACATATTCGGCCACGAGCCGGTCTTTAACCTGTTCGATGCCGCGCGTGCGGGAGGAGAACTCGTTCATCAGCGACTGTGGGACACCGGTGATCTCCCACGCCGTCGATCTGCCCGTCCCGCGGTCGCGCGCCTCCCACCCGACACCCAGGATCGCGGCGAGGTGATCAGAGAGAACCGCGTTGTAATGCTCCGACAGCCCCGTCACCGCCGTATGCAGGGCACGGGAATCCAAGGTGCGCCACTTCCCATCCCGTGCTCCTTGAACGCGATTCGCCACGACTACGTGAGTGTGCAGTTGCGGGTCCGAGGATCGAGAGTCGTAATGATCGTAGGCGGCGGCGATCACACCGCGCACATCAGTTTGCGCGACCGCGCCACGCGGGCCCTTCACTCCCACACGCGTCATCGCGACATCGCGTTCCAACAGCTCCAGGACGTCTTGAATTGCGGCGTGGTGCGCTTGCGCGATCAGGGTCTGCGTTCCACCATCGGCCACCGCCCACAGCGTCGACACTGACTTCGGAACGGAGAAAGTCAGGTCGAACCCTGCAACTGGGGCACCGGTTGGTTTGCTTGCTTCCTCTGCTTCGATGAGCGCCGTCTGTGTGGAGAGTGCGGCCGGAGTGAGGTTCTCGGGTAAGCGTGTGAGGCGCCGCTGCACACGGTCGCTTGCGGTCGCGAATTTGCGGTAAGGGCGGCCCAGTTGCTCCTCCGTGGTTGGGTTCTGGCCGTAACCCATGAGGCGTCGTAGCTGCTCTTCAGACACCGCACCACCGGGAAGAATGTCATCAGAGAGTCCCGCGATGCCGGAGCCGATCCATGTGCCAGGCGGTGTGCCCGATTCGAGGTAATACCGTGTCAGGACGGATGCCGCGTCGCGGTCACCGTCACCGGCGACCACAGAGTTCAGCAGGTACCGGTAGCCGTCACCGGCGGTCATCACACGGATCGAAACTGTCACGTCAACCGCCCCGCACATCGCCCGATACGGCTGGAATCAGGGACGCTCGACCCCGCCACGCTTCGGCGACTCAGCAGCTGTCGGCCGTGACTCGGCGTCCGGGTCGAGCTGACGTTCCCGCTGCTCGAGGAACCGTCGATAGTTGAGAAGCTCCTCTGCAGCGAGCGGATCATGCTCTGGCCACACCAAAGACGACGACTCCGCACTGACTCCCATCAGCGTGTTCCGCAAACTCAGCACCTGGTCCGAAGCCGCCGTCAACAGACCGCCATCGAACATCGCTCGCGCCGAGCCACGCGCTTGATCCCCGAATGTTGTGACCGCGGTCGCACCATGCTCCTGGAACGCAGTGCCGGCAGCATCGATCACTCGATCTATCGACAACAGCATGCCCACAAGAGGATCCACGACATCGGCAACCTGCTCCGGATGCTCACGTAACGCACCCCTCGCCCGGTCCAGCTTCTCGGCCTGTTCAGCGATCGCACGCGCAATTTCGGCAAGATCCGTAGCTGTAGACATCATCGACTCCTTCCATAAGAAACACCGGCTCACTTGGAAGGTGCGCTCACTCTTCAAAACTCAGACCTGCATCCACGCCGCAATTGACGGGGTCTCACCGAGGACTCACTCCTTGGCCAAAATTACGCGTTCAGAGGTGCGTATAGACCGCCGATTTCATCACCGCCGTTGTCTCGGGCAGTGATCCAGGCGTCATGCAACCACATTGCTGTGTTGCGGCGCGAGTGTCCGCTGTTCCACTCGATATCGCGTTCGTAAGTGACGATCTGGTTACCGGCACCAACAATGACCCAGGTATAGAGGCCTAAGCTATGACGGGTTTTGACCTTCATCCCAGAGACAAGTGTTGGCGCTTCGTCTTCGCCTCTTATGGTTTCGTCATGTCGGTCGATCCACTGCACAGTGAGTCCTTCAGTGAAGCCTGAATCGATGCTGCGCAGGAATTCGAATGCCGTGTGGTGGGCTTCTCCAGTTGTCGGGATCGCGTCAGGTTCGAAACCGCTGATTTGGCGGGTGTAGCCGTAGAGGATGCGGTCGTCTCCAAAGACGGTGGTTACGTGTTCGCCCCCGTACTTCGGGTCAGTGCCTGGATGGTGGCGGGTTACGGTGACCGGGGTTGTGCCTTGGTGTTCTTGCCGAGTCGTGACCTCGGTGAACGTTTCAGGGATTCTGAGGGTAGGGAGAAGATGTTCTGACATGGTGTTCCTTTCAGGGATTTATTGAGGCTGCTGTGGGGTTCGAGACCCGAAAATCGTGAATGTGAGGGCGAGTAAGAAAATGGGGATTGCGATGAGTGCCGTGACCTGCACGAGCCCAGTAGTTGATACTTGGGCCAATGTTGCAAGCACCGGGATTGGCAGAGCTGCAAGGCTGGCGCCGAGGAAGAGTGCGAAGGTGTAGAGCGCTGTGACACTGCCGTAATGTTCTGGGGACATGCCGGTGAGGGTTTGGATTGTTGCCGGGGCGAGCACCGACACGCAGGTGGCAAGGAGGAGCATGCCGAATCCTGCGCCCAGGACGCTGTGCCCGGTGAAAACAAGCAGGGTGCTTGCAAGCGCTGCGCCGGTAAATGCGGTAATCATGCGTGTACTTGGGCGGATTCGAGTAAGCCAGGGTGAAGCGGCTCCAGCCCAGATCAGAGCGGGCAGTGCACTGAGGCGCAGCATCAGGAGCTCGCTGTCCGGGTAGTGACCGGTGTGCCCGAGGGCTGCGTAGAGCGCGATGAATGGGCCAAGGATCGCCAGCGTTGCGATTAACAGTAAGACAATGCGCAACCTGCCCAAAAGGCCTGCAAGTATCCTCGTGGCGTTCTGACCAGTTTCTGCGCTGCCGGGAGTAGGCCGCAGACCACGCATGGCAAGCACCAGCCCTAAAGTCAGGGTGATCGCGCTGAGGATGAAGAACCAGCGCCATGAGCCCGCTAACACGACGAGCTGCGCGAGGACCTGCGCAAGCACCGCGGCAGCAAGAAAAGAACTGGTCAGTACGGTCACGGCGATTAAGCGGACAGCGGTCGGCAGGCGTGCACCGAAGTATGCGAAAACCGATGGGGCGAAGCTTGCCGCGGCGGCACCTTGCACGATCCTGCCACCGAGAAGCCAAGACATGCTCGGGGCACAAGCCACGAAGACAGTGGCTGCAAGCAGTACGGTCAGGCCGATCAGAAAGCACCTTGTCGCACCATAACGATCGACCGCTGGCCCCCAGACGAGGAAACCAATCGCATAGGCAACCCCGAATAGGGACTGCACCAATTCCGAGGTGCCCGGATCAGCACCGAGGTCGAGGGCCGAAGCCGGACCGAGCACGAGCGCACCGTAGAGCTGTGAGAGCACCACCAGGGCAAGTACTACAAAGAACGTGATCGAGAGAGGCGCTCGATCCAAAATTTTTGGTCGGGTGGCAGGCATGGGTGGCGCGTCAGAAATGATTGGTCGGGAGGTGGGCATACACATCACGCTACAACCAACTGGTTAGTTGGGCAACTATCTGGTTGGTTGCTTCTCAGTGGTGGAGCTTCTACGCTGGGGACATGGCTGGACCAGAAAACACCAAACGAGCGCTCCTTGAGGCGGGCCGTGAGGAGTTCGCGAAGCACGGACTTGCCGGAGCTCGTACGGATAGAATCGCCGCGAATTCCGGTGTGAATAAGCAACGTATCTACGCATATTTCGGCAGCAAACAAGGCATGTTCCATGCCGTGTTATCTGACGCACTGGATTCTCTGCTCGGAATTGTCCCGTATCCCAAAGGAGACTTGCCGCCAGGAGAGTTCCTCTCCGCGTATCTACAAGCAGTCAATGCTTACCATGCCAAGCATCCGGACCTGTTGCGCCTGTTGCAATGGGAAGCACTCGAACCCGACACCGTCGAACCGGAGAGTGATTCCAGATCGGTGTACTACCAGGATAAAGTCACTTCCTTGGCACAACGTCTGAACATCGAGACGAAGGAAGCCGCACCGATCCTGTTTGGAATAATCGGGCTCGCAGCCTGGCCACACATCGTCCCGCAACTGGCCGCTCTCATCATGGACGACTCTCCCAAGCGTGCTCAGAAACAGGCTTTACAGTGGGCAATAAACAGTGTCGCTTCACTCACTGTGAGGTGATGACCTGAAAGATCCTCGGCCGCAGATCTCGGTGCATGAAACCGTGCAGTAGGCAGCGTCTTAGGCTTTCTTGCGGAAATGTTGTCAGGGGTAAGGTGCGCACAGTTTGGGGTGGTCCTACTCCATGGCGCGGGTCGGCTGGGCATCACCAAAGTCGTTCCGGTGACGGTTCTAGCGGATGATCAGGGGCTCATCAGTGTGTTGCCAACCATTGCGTTGATATTCACGCGGGGACATGTCGTGGGCTCGGGTGAAGACCGTGGTAAATGCTGATGGATGTGCGTAGCCAAGCCGACGAGCCGCCTGCGCCACACCAACCCCTTCTTCAAGATAGCGGCGTGCTTCGGTCATGCGTACCTCCGATCGCCAGGCCACATAACTCTGCCCTGTGGTCGCGAGGAAAGCGCGGCCGAGGTCTCTTGCGTCGGCATTGAGTACTTGCGCCCATCGTGTGAGAGTTCGTCGATCCGCTGGATTGTTGCGCACCGCGCGGATGATCTTGTAAACGGGCGTAACTCCCGCCAAGTCTTCGGCTGCTCCGGCTCGCGTCCTCGTGGCATGCTTGAGAAATGAGTGCGTGATCCGGTTCGGGTCGTGCGACGTAGGGCGAACAAGGCTGTAATTGGCGACGAAAGTGTGCAGCAGGTAGAGCTCAGCCTCATCTGGAAATCGCTGGACGAGGTTGCGAGGAAGTCGCGTTTCCGGTGTGCCGTGGCGTGATCCGAGAGGGAGTAGCAGCGAGCCGCGCGAAAGTGTAATGCTGTTGCGAACGCCTGCGGGAAGCCAGATAGCGTCGCCGCGTCGGAGTCGTCGAGTGCGCTCACCGACCATTACTCGCGCGGCACCGCGGTAGAGCCATACCAGGACGTGGAAATCGTTGATCCGATTCCAGGTCTGCGTTGCCGGGACGGACGGCGGTGAAGCCTCAGGTGGAGCCGCCTCAGGTTGCAGTTGAGGCAGCATCAATTCGCTGAAGTCGGTGGCAAGGGTGTCATCGTGACGGGGAATGACAGGCCGCGCCTTCTTGTACTGGCGGGGGGTCATTCCAGTTTGTGTGTGGAATGCTCTCGTGAATCCAGCGGGAGTGGAGAAGCCGACCTGCCTGCCTGCTTGGCCGATCTCGTGGCCAGCATCCATCAGGGCGGCTGAGGCCGCAACACGTACAGCAGTGCGCCACCGTATGAATGGAAGTCCTGTCTCTTGCAGAAACTGCAGTTGCAAAGTCCGAACGCTGATATTGACCGCTCGTGCGTGGTCTGTCGTCTCGGAGGGATCATCGGGTCTCTGGAGCAGCGAGTGCGCGACCGTCAGGGCTTCAGGTGAGCGGGGCATCGGAGGCAGTGGCACCTGCTCTATAGGCCGCGCTTCTTCCTTAGGTGTCGCGTAGCGAGACCCGGCAACCAGATCGAGGAGGCTGGTGTCGGAGGTTGCGCCCCGAAGGTAGCCGATACTCCGCGCGAACTGGTAGATGAGCCACTCGGACCAGCTGTTTGAGAGATTGATGCGCTGGGGTCGGTCGAGGTTCGGCGCGCGGGTTCCTGCGGCTGGGAAGATCGGGAATGCGACTGAGTCAGCGCCCACCTCCACGGTGTAGGGGATACCGGCAGGCAACCATATGCCCTGCCCGGAGGAGAGTAGGTACTCCTGTTGCGCTGCGCGAACCTCTGCGGTTCCCGCGTGCACCCATAAGAGGGAGGGGTCACGTGTGTTGTGCACAGACACTGCTTGGGAGGTAGGCACCGGTGGTGGGTCGAACAGCACGAGCATGATCCTTTGTTCACTAGTCAGGCATCAGCATCAGAGTATGCGAACTCTGCGCTTACGGATAAATCATCCGACCTAAGTAAGGGTACACTTACTTAGTGAGCCCATGTGTGCCGATGCTTGTGGGGGTGGTCCGTTCTGTCGCTGTAAGGAGATTGTCTATGAGTGTGTCTGCACGTACGTTGCGCTTGGTTCCAGTAGCGCTGCGTGAACTTGCTGTAGGCCGCGTTGTGGACGTGACTTCGGGGATGAAGCGGATCACGCTGACGGGGAGCCAGTTGGGTGAGTTCACCTCGCCAGGGGGAGATCTGCAACCAGCTTTCACCTCACCGGGGTTCGATGACGATATTCGTTTGCTGTTTCCCTATCCAGGTGAGAGTGAGCCGGTCTTGCCTGTGATCGAAAATGGCCGCGTAACGTTCGCGGAAGGGAGGCGCCCCATCGCACGGGCGTACTCGGTGCGACGTTACGACTCGGAATCGCGTGAGCTGGATGTTGATTTCGTGCTGCATGGGCACGGGGTTGCGGCCGATTGGGCTCGGCGGGCACGACCTGGTGACCCGATCCATATCGTGGGTCCGGGCAAGACGCAGAGCCTGCCTGCCGGTTGCGACTGGTTCCTTGTGGCAGGTGACGATACAGCGATTCCCGCTATTGCACGGCTCCTCGAAGAACTACCGTGCGATGCGCGCGGTCAGGTTCTCATCGATGTTGCGGAAGACGATCACCGACAAGAACTCACTGCCCCTGAGGGAATCGAGATCTCCTGGATTCCTCGCCACACTGGCACGCGGCACCCGCTGCTCAACGCGATACGAGGCGTGAACTGGCACGACAATGAGCCGTTTGCTTGGCTCGCTGGCGAACAGGCCGAAGTGCAAAAGATGCGCCGCTTCTTGGTCAAAGAACGCGGTGTCCCAAAGTCCGACATCGATTTCACGGGCTACTGGAAGCGGGGCGCGGCCGGACTCGTCGGCCAGTGAGGCGAAGGGAACCTGCATCCCTCACCCACGACCTATCCCACCCGCTCAGTGGTTCTCGGGCACACCAGCAATAAAGAAAGGCAGTCAATGTCAACCACCCTCGCGGCACGCCGCTTGGCGCTTTGTGCATTGTTTCTATTGCCGGGTCTGGCAATGTCGGCCTGGGTCACGCGCACACCAGCGATTCGCGATTTGCTCGGAGCCTCAACCGCGCAGATGGGTATCGTGATCTTTGGTCTATCACTAGGGGCGATGGCGGGGATTCTCTGTTCAGGGCCGCTGTTGGCTCGACTTGGCGCAAAGCCACTGATCGCATTCGGCACGTTGGGTGTAGCCGTGAGCGTGCCCCTCATAGGTCTTGGCGCGGCAGCCCAGATCGACGGATTCGTCATCGCGGCATTGGCGTTGTTCGGTCTGAGCATGGGCGGTAGCGAGATTGCACTGAACGTTGAGGGCGCAGATGTCGAAGCCATCTCTGGCAGACCGTTCCTGCCAGCGTTACATGGTTCGTTTAGCTTGGGCACCCTTATCGGTGCGGCACTCGGAATTGTGGCTACCGCCGCGGATTTCTCAGTTGTCACGCATCTGATGACGATCGGACTGTCCGGCATTGTGATCCTGCTAGTTTGCATACGCTTCTTACCGCCCGCAACCGGTCGCCGACAGAAACCAAATACACCGGCCTATCGTTCTGAGCGAGCAGTATGGCGCGACTCCTCTCTTTGGCTCATCGGAGTCATCGTTCTCGCAATGGCGTTCGCTGAGGGCACGGCGAACGACTGGCTTCCCCTGATCATGGTCGATGGGCATGGTCTGAATCCAGCACTCAGTTCGACGGTCTTCGCGGTCTTCGCCGCGGCGATGACGCTAGGACGGTTCTTGGGAGGACCGGTTGTTCAACGATTCGGGCGTGCCTGGGTGCTCGGAGCGAGCGCTCTGAGTGCCGTTGTTGGAATCTCGCTTGTTGCTTTCGTTGACAATTCAGTCGTGGCGGGGGTTGCAGTTGTGTTGTGGGGTCTGGGCGCGTCTCTGGGGTTCCCTGTAGCGATCTCCTCGGCTGGGGCATCGGGAGAGAACTCGGCAACGCGTGTTGCTTTCGTGACCGTCATTGGATATATCGCGTTCCTGGTTGCTCCACCCCTTCTCGGATTTGTCGGCGAACGTGCCGGACTGCGTGGCGCGCTCGTCATTCCCCTCCTCGTTCTCTTCGTTTCGATCTTCCTCAGCCCGGTCGCCCGGACGCAGCGATCCTCAATTCAGATAGGGAAACCATGAGCCGTTCGCAAGCTAAGCCTTCTCGCATCCTCAGCAGCATCTGTGTTGTTCTCACCATTTCCTTGTTCGCTGCAAGCTGCTCGGCAAAGCCCGAATCCGATAATGCAACAAGACACCCTGAGCAAGCATCTTTACTGCCAGCGGCCGAGCAGACTACAAGCTATCCGCTGACGCTCGAATCACCGTTCGGTGAGACTGTTCTTCCGGAACGGCCTGAACGCATTGCAGCGGTCGCCCCGACAGCGATCGACACTGAGCTGCTTCTCGCCCTCGGCGTGACCCCCATTCTCACGTCAAGTCTCGTGAGTGAAGGCGGTTATCTCGACGATCATGGGGCAGCAGAAATTGAAACCTACGAGTTCGTGTCCGGTGAAGACCTTCCGATAGAAACCATCGCCGCCAGCCACCCTGACCTCATCGTGGCGGTGGGATGGACAGACGGGTTGAGTGGCGTCAACCTTGGCGACTACTACGACCGATTGACGTCAATCGCCCCAGTACTGACCAGTCCCGACACGTCGTCGCAACAGCTCATCCCTTGGCAAGACTCTATTCGCCTCCTTGGATCGACGCTCGACCTCGAAGACGCAGCAACACAAGTTATCGCACATCACCAAGAACATTTCGCCGAGATACGAAAGGAACACCCGGAATTTGCGGGTCTCACCACTAGCTGGGTTCTCCACTTCGGGGCCGCAAATAGCCTCCGCTATATGTCTCCATCGGGATCGGGGACAGAACTCTTTCTCAGCGAGCTTGGGTTCATTCCGAATCCGAAGGCTAATCAGTTCGTAGGCGACCCGTGGGTCAGCAGTGAACTGCTGACCCAAATCGATGCGGATGTTCTCTTGCTGGGCCAGACCGTGAACGCGAGCGATGAAGAAATGCACGAGCTTGTCACCGAAAACACCCTCTTCATGAATCTGGGCGCTGTCACGTCTAGGCATCTCGTCCGGTTGGCTCCGAAGACCGAAGACGACCGAGATCTGCTCTGGACGGTCACGGTAGGCGGACCAATCGGGCAGGAATGGGCCGCAGATTATCTCGTTCCTCTCATCGCCGATGTCCTAACGAAGACTTCATGACCATCCCTCTCATCAATGAACAATCTGAACTATAGAAAGGCAAACACGAATGAAGAAGACCAGACGCTCCCGCGTCGCTGCCAGTATCGGGGCGAGCCTCGCGACAATACTGCTCATCGCGGGCTGCTCCACGAGCCCGGACTCCAACGACAGTCCTGAAGAGCCCGGCGCAAGCGAATCAAGCCTGCTCCCTGCCGCTGAAGGCAAGACCAGTTACCCTCTGACGCTCGAATCACCGTACGGAGAGACGATCCTCGAGGAGCGCCCTGAGCGGATCGCAGCGATCGTCCCGAACGCGATCGACACCGAGTTGCTGCTTTCCTTAGGGGTCACGCCTGTGTTGACCTCGAACTTCGTAAGCGAGGGCGGCTACCTCGAAGAGCATGGGTCAGCCGAGCTGGACACCTACGAGTTCATGATGGGCGAAGACATCCCCATCGAGGCCATCGCAGCGAGCAACCCCGACCTCATCGTCACCGTAGGCTGGGTGCCCGGTTACGGCGAACTGCGTGACTACTACCAGCAACTCTCCAAGATAGCCCCGGTGGTGACAAGCCCGGAATCGTCTCAACGCACCATTCCCTGGCAGGACTCGATCCGCGTCCTAGGTGAGACGCTAGACCTTAGCGGCGCGGCCGAAGCTGTCATTGCGGAACACGATGAACGCTTCGCGCAAGTGCGTGCAGATCATCCCGAGTTCGACGGGCTCACCGCGACCTGGGCGATCTACTACGGCCCAACAAACGGACTGCAGTACTTCTCACAGCCTGGCTCCGCGCCCGCTGCATTCCTGGCCGACCTCGGTTTCAGCGAGAACCCGAACGCCACGGAATTCGTGACGGATACCAAGGTTAGTGATGAACTTCTATCGAAGATTGACGCCGACGTCCTCATCCTTGGACAGAGCGCAGCCGCGAGCGAAGCCGAAATGCAGGAGTTGACAGGTCGCGACCTGTTCCAAAACCTGGGAGCGGTATCGTCCGGTCAGTTTGTCCAGCTGCCGCCGAAAACTGACGACGGCGGCGATCTCTTGTGGGCAATCACCAGCGGCGGACCCATCGGCAATGCTTGGGCGGTCGAACGCGTCGTTCCCCAGATTGCGGACGTGTTCTAACTCGGGTCACGGACTATCGCGGCACCACGGGTCTAGCAGTCCGTGGTGCCGCGATAGCTGAACAACACGAAAGATCGGTCATGACTGTTTCGTTAGTAGGTGCGCGCGAGGCGTGCAGTGCGCTGGGAGAAGGGCACCTCCCAACAAGCAACCGTCGAATATCGGGTGTGATTGTGCTGCTCGCGTTGCTTGTGGTGGTTCTGGCAGCAAGCCTGTCATTCGGCGCGAACCCGTTACCCATCAGCGAGATCTGGCGGGTCGTACTCTCCCCAGATAGCTCCGAGGCAAGCTCCATTGTCTGGACATTACGAGTACCTCGCACGGTTGTGGGGATTGCTGCTGGTGTGGCATTCGGTGTTTCGGGCGCGCTCATCCAGGCGATCACACGCAACCCGCTTGCCGATCCCGGTATTCTCGGCGTAAATGCCGGAGCGGGGTTCGCCATTGTCGTTGGCGTGACGTTGTTCGGAGTCGGAGGAATCACCGGGTACATCTGGTTTTCGTTCATCGGTGCGATCCTTGCCACGGTGCTCGTCTACCTGATCGGGTCAGCGGGACGAGGCGCCTCATCTCCCGTCACACTCGTGCTCGCAGGCATCGCACTTGCCGCTGTCCTCTCAGCTTTCTCAACGTTTCTGACACTGATGGATCAGGAGACGTTCCGTTCCTTCCGGGCTTGGGGGTTGGGTTCCCTCTCGCGCGCCTCACTCGATGACACCGCTTCGGTTGCCCCGTTTCTGGCGGTAGGAATCCTGTTAGCCGCACTGATCAGCAGCTCCTTGAACGCGGTCGCGCTGGGAGACGACCAAGCGACCGCACTCGGAGCAAGCGTCACCCGCACTCGTATTTTGGGGATCATTGCCGTGACGCTCCTCGCAGGTGGCGGAACAGCGCTCACCGGAGGTATCGCGTTCGTAGGTCTCATGGTCCCGCACATCGTGCGCTGGTTCACCGGACCCGACCAGCGATGGATCATCGCCTACACCGCCCTCGCGGCACCCTCCATCGTGCTCATCGCAGACGTGCTGGGACGAGTGATCACCCGCCCCGGCGAGATCGAGGCCGGCGTGCTCACCGCACTCATCGGTGCCCCCGTCCTCATCGCACTTGTGCGCCGGCGAAAGGCATCCGGGCTATGAAATCCACTATTCAAATCCCACGACAGATCGATTTCGGTTACCGGAACCGCACAATCCGTACTCAGCGCGCCGTCGCGCTGAGATTCAGCGCACGGAGCATTGCGATCAACTCGATCCTCGCCGTAGTTGCGGTGACCGTTGCGGTGATGTCCCTCGGAATCGGTGACTATCCACTGACAACTGCCCAGGTTGTCCAGTCGCTCTTCGGCCAGGGCGATGACTTCCATCGCCTGATCGTGACGGAATGGCGTCTGCCCATCGCGATCGCGGCAATCCTGTTCGGAGCGCTACTGGGGATCGGCGGTGCAATCTTCCAATCGCTGACCCGCAACCCCCTGGGATCTCCGGATGTAATCGGCTTCGACGCAGGATCGTACACGGCCGTGGTGCTCACAATCCTTGTCATCGGCGCGAATCAGTACTGGTACATCGCCGCAGCAGCTCTGGTCGGCGGGCTGCTCACCGCAATCGTGGTGTATCTGCTCTCCTATCGAGGAGGCGTGCAGGGTTTCCGCCTCATCATCGTCGGCATCGGAGTTTCCGCGATGCTGGGATCGATCAACGCGTACCTCATCACTCGCGCCGAGATCACCGATGCGATGAGCGTCGGTTTCTGGGCGGCCGGGTCGCTCAGTCGCGTCGGATGGCACTCGCTTGTCCCCGTCATCATCGGGGGCCTGATTGTCTTCATCGGAGTGACGATGTTGGCTCCCGCTCTGCGACAACTGGAACTTGGTGACGACGCGGCACTCGCTCAGGGGGTGAACGCTTCCGTTGCTCGCCCGCTGCTGCTGATCCTGGGAGTTGCGACGACCGCGTTGGTGACAGCTGCTGCCGGTCCGATCGGGTTCGTCGCACTGTCCGCGCCACAGCTCGCGAGGCGATTGACACGGACACCCGGGGTAACCGTGGCTGCGTCCGCGTTCATGGGAGCCGCGCTCTTGTCTCTCGCGCAGTTGCTGTCGCTCGTGATCGCGCAGGTCTACCGGCCTGTTCCGGTTGGCCTCATCACCGTGAGCCTGGGTGGTCTCTACCTAATCTGGCTCCTTATTCGTGAAACAAGGAGAAGCATATGACACGAGTGGACACTCACCCCCTCGCCACTGCTAACACCGCCGAGTTGACCGTACCGACAAGTCGACTGTGGACGGTGAATGCCACGATCGGCTATGACAAGCGCGTCATCAACGAGAACCTGTCGGTGTCGATTCCCGATGAGTCTTTCACCGTGATCGTCGGGCCGAATGCATGCGGCAAGTCGACCCTTCTGCGCGGGCTATCCAGGCTCCTGAAACCAGGATCAGGGCGGGTGGTACTTGACGGACAAGACATCCATTCCTACAAGGCCAAAGAGGTTGCGCGCAAGTTGGGACTGCTACCGCAGACCTCGCTCGCTCCCGATGGGATCAGAGTCGCTGATCTGGTCGCTCGCGGCCGGTATCCGTACCAGAAACTGATCCGACAGTGGACACCGGACGATGAGCAGGCGGTCTCTACCGCGATGGCAGCAACTGGCATCCATGAACTCTCAGACCGGCTCGTCGACGAACTCTCCGGCGGGCAACGACAGCGAGTCTGGGTCGCGATGGCGCTGGCACAGCAGACCGAAATCCTGTTGCTGGACGAGCCGACGACGTTCCTTGACCTGACCCATCAGATCGAGCTGATGGAACTATTCACCGACCTCCACCTTGCCGGGCACACCCTTGTCGCCGTTCTTCACGACCTCAACCAGGCTGCCCGCTACGCAACGCATCTCGTCGCGATGAAGGACGGAGGTGTCGTCGCCGAGGGCCCACCGGCTGAGGTACTGACCTCCGACCTGGTCGAGCAGGTGTTCGGTCTGCGCTGTCTCGTCGTTCCTGATCCCGTCGCAGGAACCCCGCAGGTGGTGCCGCTCGGACGAGACCGGCATCGGAACAAGGAAACTCCGATCAAGGAAGGAGGCACCGAATAGTGCCCGCACTCAACAATGACCCTGCGGCCGCACCGGCCTCACCCATTGCGGCCGCACTGCGCCCCGCGATCCCTGTGCTTACAGCAGCGGTTACCGCCGCCGCGCTTGGTGGCCTCACGATGGTCGGAGCCTTATGGTTCACCGTGCAGGTCGTCGCTGCGGTGACACTGACGCATGCGATTTCGGCGTGTGTCTGCTGGCTCATTGGAGGCCTGCTCCTGTCCGTCTCGTCGTGGCTCGCACATCACGGGGAGGCAAGATTCTCCGCACGGCTACGGCGCGATACCGCTCGCCATCTCGCGCACATGCCGATGAGCACGGTCTCACGGTATGGCGCTGACGCGCTGCGTCGTCTGGTAGGCGAAGACATTGCCGCGCTACACCACACCGTCGCACATCTGCCCGCGGAAATCGCGACCCTTGCGGTGGTGCCCCTCGCGACAGTAACTCTGCTGGTCGCAGTGGCGGGTCCCCTTACCCTGATTGCGCTGATCCCTGGCCTGCTGGCCGCAGCCTACTATCTGTTCATCGTGCCGCGAAGCTCAGCGAAACACGGAACCGAAACGGTCCGTGTGATGACGGACATCAGGACCGCTGTCGACGACTACGCACGCGGCATTCGCGTGTCCCGCATTTACAGCGCACAGGCCGGGGCAACCGCCAACTATGCCGACGCAGCACGCCGGTTCACCGAGAACATGGTCGCCTGGGTGCGACGGGTCGCGACACTCTCTTCCGTAGCGGTGGCGCTGCTCCAGGCCGTCGCAACCTATGCGATCGCCTACGCCATCGGCTACGACCAAGAGCCGGCAGTGCTCGCCGCCATGCTGCTGTTCGGGCTCGCCGTGGTCACCCCGGCGCTGCGCCTTGGGCATGGCCTGGACTATGTACGAGCGGGCAGCGCCGCGGCCGAACGCATCGCAGCGGTACTCCGCGAACCGACCGTCACGGGATCAACCGATCACAGTGACGACCCTGGACTTGAACTCGTCGACGTGCGGATCGGTCAGGACGACCGCACACTCATCCACAGTCTTTCCCACACATTCTCACCAGGATTAGTCACCGCGATAACCGGCCCCAGTGGCAGCGGCAAGACCACGCTGCTACGTACTATTGCCGGGCTGGAAACGCTCGAAAGCGGCGTGATCCGGTACCCCCACAGGGAGACGAACAGCGAGAAGACGTCACCCGACTCGGTGTTACTCATTCCACAAGGTGGGGATGTGCTCTCCGGGACGATCCGCGAAAATATCGCGCTCTCGACCCCAGAGGCCACCGATGATGAGATCAGCACCGCGCTTCGACGTGCGCAACTCGACCTCCCCCTGGATACCGCGACGACCACCCTGTCGGGCGGTGAACGTCAACGAGTCGGACTCGCCCGCGCGTTCCTCACCGATGCCCGTGTGATCCTGCTCGATGAACCCACCAGCGCGCTGGATAAGGACACGAGCGGGCGGCTCGTCAGCGAGCTACACACATTCGTCATGGAGGAATCGAAGACGCTCTTGATTGTCACCCACGATCATGGACTGGCCGAGGGCGCCACAGCACAGCTCAAGCTCACCGGCAACTCGGTCACGGTAGCCGGAGGAACCCGATGAACACGCAGCACACCCAGACCCTTCCTGCAGCGGCTCGCCGCAGACTGGTACTCATATCACTTGGCTGGGCACTCGTCGCGCTGGCCGAGGCGACGGCCTACACCGTGCTCGCCCTTGCGATCGCAAAGCACCAGCCACCGGGAATGGTGATCGCGACTGCGGCCGTCGCCCTGTTTATCACCGTGCTCGTCTCGCGCAGCGGCTACCTCACCGGGGCAAGGCTGGCCGGAGATCTCTTCCAAGGAGTTGGCGCGGCCTTCTCCCACGCCAAACTCTCGTGGTTCACCGAGAAGAACCGAACTCTTGTCGGCACGGTCGCCGGACAATCAATCCCCGCCCTGATGAGCGTTCCCGCCCATCAGCTGCAGACGTTCATTCTCTCGCCGCTCATCCCGCTTCTCTTGCTTGTCGGTATCGCGATCGTCGCTGGCCCCCTCACCATGCTTCTGGTGGCCGGGCTTGTCATCATCGCGTTCCTCGCACAACTACTCGCTCAACGAGCCCTCAGCCGTGCAGACGCAGGCCGAAACACTGTCGAGCAGGCCACCACCGAGGCATCCCTGGAATTCATCGATCACCTCGAACTGCTGCGGACCGCCGCAGGGCCAGACCGAGCCGTGGCGCGCCTGGAAGACAGATGGGACTCGGAAGAGGCTGCGCTCGCGCGTACGAACCGTGTATCGACTCCCGCGACCTTCGTTTCTAGTCTCGCGAGCATTCTGCCGCTTGCTGGTGTCCTCCTCTTCATCGCGTCGACAGCCATTGATGACCCGGCTACGGCACTGGCGCTCATCATCCTCACCGCCCGTGCATCTGCACCTTTGGATGCTCTCGCCCTGGCGGGGGTCTCGATCAACGAATTGCGTACCACGATCAACCGGTATCGCGCGGTGCTCTCGGCCCCGGTCTTACCCGAGCCGACCAAATCTGTCCAGAGCGTCGGCCATGCGATGACAGTGAATGATGTCTCGCACATCACCGTGCTGAAAGGGATCTCTACCGAGGTGCCCGAGGGCTCTACGACGATCATCACTGGTCCGACCGGAAGCGGCAAGAGCACCCTGCTTTCCCTGCTGATGCGGTTCGACGATCCTGACAATGGGCGTATCGAACTCGGCGGGGTCGACCTCACAGACATGCGATACGAAGACCTCGCGCAACGGATCGGCTATGTGCCGCAGGATCCTGTCGTGTTCGACGGAACACTGGCCGACAACATCCGTCTCGGCGACCCATCGGCCACCGATGAAGAGATCATCCATGCGGCAAAACAAGCCGCACTCGGTCAAGTCATCGAGCAATCACCGCTCGGGATTCAGCAATCAGTAGGCCACCACGGAAACGCACTGTCAGGCGGTGAACGCCAACGAGTCGCGATCGCCCGAGCCCTCCTTAAACAGGCACCGATCCTCATCCTCGACGAGGCGACCTCCGCCCTCGATACCGCCACGGAAGCGAAGATCGCCGAAACGATCCGCGCGCTCCCATGCACGAAGATCGTCGTCACTCACCGCGACGCGGACACAACCTGGCAGCCGACAGGTCACATTGCGCTCGGAGCACCAAGTGGTCGGAACACCAACGACCTCTGGTGAAAATGAAGTGAATTTGTTTGGGTCAGGCGGGCTGCCAGTGTTAGTGCGGGATCAGACAGCGCAGGTTCCGTCCGGCCCGTTGCGTGTGGCTGCGGTGAAGGTCGTGTTCGTGCTCTCAGGATGGGGACGCCTGCACACTCCAACAGGTGAGGAGCTATTGGGCGCGGGCAGTATTTTGACGATTCCAAATGGTATTGAGTGTCGCGGGTTTCCAGCAGAACATATGCGAACAGTGACTTTCTACATTCATCCCGGATTTCTAGCCGATCAGGTGCGGTGGCTGTCTGCAGCACACCCTCTGGTACACCATCTGCACCGTGCTCTCCACAAGAATTCTGAGCTCGGAACGTTGCGACTCTCGCCGGGAGCGTTGCTTGAACTCACTCCCAGCCTGCTCCGCCTCGCACACAAACCTGAGACTACTACGAGCGACTTTACCGTGCTCGCAGGAGCCTCGGAGGTGTTCGATGCGGTAGGAAAACTGACCGGCGTTGCCTCAGGCAGCACCGATCGTATCGGGGCGTTCCCAAGACGAGAAGTGACCATGGCAGTCGCCCTGCTACAGGCAAATCTGAATCACCCCTGGCGCGTCGATGAACTCGCTCGGGAGATTGCCCTGTCATCGTCACAGTTGACCCGGCTTTTCCGCTCGCATGTGGGTGTCGCTCCCGGGACTTTTCTTCGTCAGCTTCGGGCGGATCGGCTGGCTGAGCTTCTTGCCACGACGGACCTTTCGGTGAGCGAGGCTGCGGCACGCGCAGGCTGGGGTGCCAGTACGCTTGCCTCCCGGTCGTTTAAGCAGCGGTACGGGGTCTCGCCGAGCATCTACGCGCGCTTCCATCGTGGCGAGAAGAACACACTCCTCACGCTGAGCGATCAGACTTCGTGAACCGATGCCAGCAAAGCTTGGGATGTCCTTTTCCGCACAAAGAGGGCTAGTTAGCTGCCTGATAGTATGGCACTTAATGAATAAGGGTGTGGTCGTCAAACACGACTTTTTGCTGGCTCACGTTGATCACGATGAGTCTGCTCAAGTCGTGATGGCGGTGCTGTCTGCGGCGCGGCGCATCGATGACGCATGCGCCCACCTGCTGGCGCGGCATGGGCTTTCCGAGGGAAGGTTCGCAGTGTTGCTCGCGGTCAGCGAGCGTGATGACGCGAGTCCCGGGTGGATCGCCGAGCGGCTTGGGGTGACTCGCGCAACGGTCACTGGTCTTCTTGAAGGGCTGGTCAAAAGTGACTTTGTCGTGCGCATGGCCGCGCCAGGAGACCGCCGTTCGCACAACATCAAGCTCACGGAGGCTGGGGTCGCTGTTGTGAAAGAACTCGTACCCGTATACAAGGAGTGGTTGCGCCAGATCGCGGACAAGGTTGCGACGCCGCAAGACATTATCTCGAGTCTGGAACAGCTACGGCACAACCTGAGATCAGGAGCACCAACGAAGGGGGGTCATGAGTCGTCCTAGAACGGTTGCAGGGTTTGTGCCCGAACGGTTGCAGCAGTTACAGGCTGGGAGTATTGCAACGAGCACGCCCACCGAAGCATTAGCGATCGATCAGGGGTGTTGCTGCGCAATGTGCTCCCTGACGCTCCTGAACGTTTGCATGACGCTGCACGTGCGACGCAAAGCCAGGGAATTTTGGCGAGGATGCAACCCATCGGCGAGGCACTGCACAATCATCTTGGTACTGCAGACCCGGATCGCTGAGCTACGCACCGCTCAGACACGGTGCGTGGGTGGGCATGTTTCGCGGTTGCTGCTGGCCCGATCTTCCAAACCGCCGAAACCTTGCTGCCAGTGTTACGGCCAGCAGCCGATGATCAGCATTTCGCGGTTCGGGAATGGGCGTGGATGACGGCCAGGCCCACGCTCACAGCGCACCTCATCGAGAGCATCACGGTGCTTTCTGTTTGGACAGGTACAGATTCAGAACGCATCCGCCGGTTCACGAGCGAAGCGCTATGCCCGCGAGGAGTGTGGGCCAAACATATCGCCGCCCTCAAACACGACCCTGAGCTGGGGTTACAGATCCTCGAACCCTTACGCAGTGACACGTCACGCTATGTGCAAGACTCTGTCGCGAACTGGATCAATGATGCCTCGAAAACCCAGCCCGAATGGGTCGGGCAGTTCGCTGATCGGTGGCTTCAAGAAAGCCCCACCCCCGAAACCACGCGCATCGTGTCCCGCGGCCTCAGGTCGATACGAGACTGAGCGATGCAAACCGAGGAAGTACTGGAGACGGAGTTCGCGCGCAGCACGACGATCCCACACGTCGAGGCGAGACGCTCCTCTCAGGAGAATTCCTGCTACCGCCCACACACGCATGACACGTTCTCGATCGGGCTCATCGATTCGGGTACCTCGGTGTTCGCTGGCCCGCTCGGCGGCAGCGTACACCTGCGCCCGGGTGATGTGATTGTCATCGCAGCCGACCAGGTGCATCAGTGCAACCCTTATGGTGGTCGGTGGGTCTATCAAATGATCCACATGGATCAGGGCTGGGCAACAGACCTCGCGCCCGACGGATCTGCACAGGCACTATTTTCTAGCATCACCGTCCTGCGCCACCCGAACCTGCACGCGAGGCTCAGCGCATGGAACAGCCGCATCTTCGAGGACGAGAGCCGAGAACGTCTCGAAACTGATTTTCGTATGCTGTTGCGTGACCTCTCAGCTGCAGCACCGGACCATGTGGTGACCAGCGACGCTGACCCCGACCTTCGTGAGCGTCTACACCCGGTGATGGAGCGCCTACGATATGACGAATCCAACCCGAGCCTCGACAACCTGGCGGCTCTGGTTGGGATGTCGCGGCACCAGCTGATCCGCTCGGTGAAACGCGCTACCGGGTTGGCACCGTTGGCGTGGAGACAAAACGCCCGCATTATCGAAGCGCGGCACATGCTCCGTGACGGGCATGCTCTCGCCGATACCGCCCACACTCTGGGCTTCACCGACCAGAGCCATTTTCACCGCGTGTTTCGTGCCCACGTCGCCGCCCCACCGGGCCAATACCGTTCCGCAACGTAAGCCGCAGCCGCACGAACGTACAAGACACCACCCCTCACCGTCGCCGAGACTTGACGAGTTCACCGTCAAGATCGGAGGGGAAGTATGGAGCAGTTTGCCGCAGTGGCTCTCGCACACTTTCTGGCGCTGCTCATTCCCGGGGTAGATTTCTTTCTCATCGCCCGCACCGCAATGACCAGCGGTTGGCGAAACGCCACCGGCGCGTGCCTGGGCATCGCCGCCGCGAACGGGATCTTCATCGCGGCAGCATTCTCAGGGATCTCGATCATCTCGCACCCGACCGTGCTCGTCGTGATTCAACTGGCTGGCGGTGCCTTTCTGGTGTTCATCGGAATCGCGTTTATGAGATCAACGCCCCGGCTCAGTCACGATGACGACATGACTATCGAGCAGGCCACTTGGGTGAAGAACTTCGGTCTCGGGATCGCTTCTGGCCTGCTCAACCCCAAGAACGCGCTCTTCTATCTCAGCCTCGCCACTGCGCTCGCTGGGGCAGCACCACTCACACTCGTTGCATACGGGACCTGGATGTTCACCATTGTGCTCGTCTGGGATGTCATCATTGCGGTCGCCCTCGGATCCCGCAGAGCCCTCGCCCGGTTGGCACGCGTCGTGCCCTGGCTCACGAAGATAGCTGGAGGCTTCCTCATCCTTTTCGGCATTGCCCTGATCGTGGCTGTCGTGCAATAACGCAACGATTCGCCAAGCCGAGGTAAGTTCGTGCTTCCACTGCGGTAAAAGGCCGCAAAAACTCAGCGAGCTACTCCATTTCGCTGGTCGAATGCCCGCGACGCAACTGCAGGATCAGTCCATCCCACCGCCGCCACAGCCTCTGCAACCTCAAGTCTTGTGGTTGCGAGAACCTGCGCGAAGCTGGCGAAGCAACGCCGCCGCTGAGACGCCGATCTGGGTACGAAACAAACGCGTCAACTGAGAGCTTGACAACGCCGCAGCACTGGCCAGATCAGCAATCTGCCATCCACGGTCTAGGGTTGCGTTCAATAAGGAAATCGCGGCGACAATCTCGCGGCTTGGCGAGACTCCAGGATATACGGTGTACTCACAACGTTCTGTGGCTTGACCGCTCATCCGACCCGCCCCGTCGAATACCTCCGCTGAGAGAGCATGAATCAGCCGAGAATCGAACTGCGAAGGCATAACGCGCAGACTGTCAAGGGCCAGTTCCAGGTCCCCAGTTTTGGCCAAGTAGAAGTCCCCACCCTCTGTCATGGTTGATCAGTGGGGTAGGTGTTCACCTCCTTGTCGGGCTCGGGCTTGTCGCATGAGGTAGGACTGGCCGCTGGTGACCACGGTGGTGGCGTGGTGCAGTAGCCGGTCGAGCATGGACACGGCGGTGGTGTGTTCGGGCAAGAACCGTCCCCAGTCTTCGAAGGAGTGGTGGGAGGCGATGCCCAGGGAGCGGCGTTCGTAAGCGGCGGCCACGAACCGGAAGAGCAACTGGGCCCCGGTGTCGTCCAACGGGGCGAATCCGATCTCATCGACCAGCACCAGGTCGTTGCGTAGCAGCGTCTCGATGGCCTTGCCAACGGTGTTGTCGGCCAGGTGTCGGTAGAGGGTATCGACCAGGTCAGCGGCGGTGACGTAGCGCACCCGGTGCCCGGCGACCACGGCCGCGTGCCCCAGGGCGATGAGGGTGTGGGACTTACCTGTGCCGGCCGGTCCGATCAGCGCTAAGTTCTCCTTGGCCCCCACCCACTCCAGGCTGCTCAGGTAGGCCCACGTCGGTGCCGGGATCGCCGAGGCGCCCAGGTCGAACTCCTCGATCGTCTGGAGCACCGGGAAGGCGGCGGCCTTGCGCCGGGCTCGCTCGTTGGAGGCATCGCGGGCGGCGACCTCAGCCTCCACCAGGGCTCGCAGCACCTCCTCGGGGCTCCACCGCTGGGTCTTGGCGGTGATGAGCAACTCAGGGGCGAGTTGGCGCATCGCGGCCAGTTTCAGCCGGCGTAGCCCGGCGGTCAGGTCCGCCGCCAATACCGGAGCAGTGGCGGGGCTCATGAGGACACCCTCCCTGCGGTGGTGGGGGCGTGCTCCGCCAGCGACCGCCCGGTGGCCGTGGGCAGGTCGATCACCGGCGGCATTCCT
>NZ_JBQSWW010000032.1:0-32299 GCF_052377515.1 Arthrobacter sp. AOP36-C1-22
GGATATCCCCGCGGCCCGCGGTCGGGACGCTGAAGGTAGTCTTGAGGCATGGATGGCATTTTCTCCCATGCGGAACCGACCCCCGACTCCGGTAGCGACGGCGATCGTCCCCGGCTGGAGCCGGTGGTGGCAGGCGTGACCGTGGCAATGGAATGTGAACAGGCCTACGAGGGGTTCGTCGATTACCTGCACCTGTGGTGGCCACTGGGCACCGTGGGGACCATGGGGCCGGGCTCCCACCTGGGCATCGAAGAAGGAATGCTCATCGAGGAATCCGAAGCAGGGGAGCGCCGGCAATGGGGCAGCGTGGTTCGATCCGAAGCGCCCCTGCGCAGCGGGGCCTCCGACCGCTCCCACGGGTGCCTGGAACTGGACTTCACCCTCGGCTTCGAACAGGAAGCCCCCACCCGGGTCGTCATCGACTTCGAGGAGACCGGCACCGGGGCCACCGATGTCACGGTCACCCATGCCGGATGGGCACCCGGCCCGGCCGGCGAAGGCCAACACGCGATGGCCGAGTCCTGGCCCGAGATCCTGGGCTACTACCAGCGCTTCATGGGCGGTGCCGCATGAGTGCCCCCACTCAGGATCTCGATGCCACGGTCGTGGCGGAGCGACTCACCAGCGCCCTGGGGCCCGAACAGGTCTGCGTGGAGGCCTCGGTCCTGGATCGCTACAGCCACGACTACGGCCATGTGGCCGATCCCCATGAACCGCTGGCGGTCGTCTTCGCCCGGGACACCCCGGACGTGCAGCAGGTCGTGTTGCTGGCCGGTGACCTGGGATTCTCGGTGATCGCCCGGGGCGCCGGCACCGGGGTCTCCGGCGGCGTCCACGCCACCCGCAACAGCGTGGTCCTGTCCCTGGAACGGATGGACGCCATCCTGGACATCCGCGCCGACGACGAAACGGCGCTCGTCCAACCAGGAGTCATCAATTCTGATCTGAACGACGCGGTGGCCGTCCACGGGCTGATGTATGCCCCGGACCCCGCCAGTCATAAGATCTCCACCATCGGCGGCAACATCGCGACCAACGCCGGAGGCCTGCGCTGTGCCAAATACGGGGTCACCCGTGATTCGGTGTTGGCACTGGACGTCGTCCTGGCCGACGGCCGGCTCATCCACGTGGGCCGCAACACCTTCAAGGGAGTGGCCGGCTATGACCTGACCAGCCTGTTCGTCGGGTCGGAAGGAACCCTGGGAATCGTGGTCGCCGCCACCGTCAGGCTGCGGTACCTCAGTGCCGACCAACGCTCCATGGTCGCTCTGTTCCCCGGGCTGGAAGGCGCCGCAGCAGGAGTCCTGGCCATCGGCAAGGCCCGGGTGCAACCGGCGATCACCGAAATGCTGGACGCCGGGACGATGAAGGTCCTGGACTCGATCCACGGGACCCGGCTGACCGAGCGCGGGGGAGCGATGCTCCTGATCCGTACCGACGGCTACGGGGCCAGGATCGAGGAAGAGGTGATCCGCGAGGTCTTGACCGGACTGGGGGCGGAGGTCAGTGCCGCCGATGACCCCAATGCCGCGGACCTCATCGAGATGCGCCGCAACAGCCGGGGTGACGAACAGGACGACGAATTCCGGGCCGGTGAGGACATCGCCGTACCGCGGTCCCAGCTGGTGGACTACATCCACACCCTCGAGGAGATCGCCGCACACCATCAGGTCTGGGTCAGGGTCGTCTGCCATGCCGGGGACGGGAACCTCCACCCCACGTTCTGGATCGACCCCGGTGAGGGCCGGGCCGGGATGGAACGCCTGGAGGCGGCATTGGACGAGTCCGTCCGTGCCGCGCTGGACGCAGGGGGGACGATCACCGGGGAGCATGGGGTCGGCCAATATAAGCGCCGTTGGCTGACCTGGGAACTTGAACCCGACGTCCTGGAACTGCAGCACCGGATTCGTGCCCTGCTGGACCCGCAGGGCATCCTGAACCCCGGGAAGGGAATCTGAAGCCCCGCTCCCGATTAGTGAATTCGCCTCCGAACCGGTAAACTTCTTGAGGTTGATGACCCCACGGGGTGTGGCGCAGCTTGGTAGCGCGCGTCGTTCGGGACGACGAGGTCGCAGGTTCAAATCCTGTCACCCCGACCATCTTCCGGAACAACGGACCACTGGTTCGAAGAAGCCGGAACAGGTTGTCAGCCACGAGGACGGGGCCGAGGAATCGGCCCCTTTTTCGTGTCCGCCCCGAGGCGTTCCCTTCAGCGCTGCGGCGGAACACCCGTGGAGGTCCGTGAGGTGAATTCCGTGGGATGGAAGCCCGCCGTCGGGTCGGGGCCCATGGCCGGATCCGCCCCGTCCAGAAGCGAGAGCAGCTTGCCCACGGCCGCGGCACCCTGCCCTCCGGGATCCTGGGCAATGGTCGTCAACCCGAGAAGCTCTCCGAGCTCGTGCCCGTCGATGCCGATCACCGAGACATCCTCAGGGACCCGCAGACCCAGGTCACGTGCCGCGAAGATCGCCCCGAAAGCCATCTCATCCGAGGCGCAGACGAAGCCGGTGGGACGTCGACGGGGATTGGCCAGCACGTTGCGGATCTTCTGATAGGCACCAGCGGTGGAGAAGTCGGCGGTGAGCAGCCAGTCCCGGCGTACCGGCAACCCGGCCTGGTTCATCGCCGACTCGAAGCCGTCCTCACGGGCCGACCCGAGCTTGAAATCCACCTCGAATTCCTCGGTGCCTCCCAGGAAGGACAGCTCCCGGTGCCCCAGTCCGATGAGGTGCTCCGTGGCCAGGGCTGCGATGTTGAAGTCATCGACCTGGATCGTGTCGATCCGGGGAATGTGGCCACCGATGGCCACGACGGGTTTGCCGACGGAGGCCAGCTGGTTGATCTCGTCGGGCTCCAGCTTGAGCGTGACCGTGATGACCCCGTCGAGACGTTTGCGCAGCAACAGCTCCGAGAACACCGAATCCCGGTGGCGTTGTTCGCCACCGGTGTTGTACAAGGTGAGGTCGTATCCGGCGTCGATGAGCGCACTGGTGGCCCCCTGGAGCACGGTGGAGAAGAACCAGCGGCCCACGGTGGGCATCACCAGGCCGATGTTCCGGCTGCGTCCCGAGGCCAGGGAGGAGGCGTTGTAGGACACCACGTAGCCCAGCGACTCAGCGGCAGCATGGACCCGTTCGCTAGCCGCGGCGGATACCTTCCCGTTGCCACTGAGGGCGCGCGAAACGGTGGCGACCGAGACCCCGGCCAGTGCGGCAACGTCCTTGATGCCCGTCATCTGCGTCCTTCCGTCCAGGGGCGTGGATCCGACCGGTTCCCTATGTTGTGCGCCGCAACCAGACCGCCGCATTCGCGGCCAGTTCCAGCACGCCGTCGACGTCGCCGGGAACCGGGCCGCTGGATAGCAGGACCTCCCCGGGAGGAAGGGCCACCGGGGCCTCGGTGGTGTTCAGGACGACGTCGATGCCGGAGTTCTCGAAGGCGAGCACCCCGTCGGCGTGGCAGGTATCGAGCCACTGCAGCCCACCCGCGCCGAGCTCCAGCCTACGGCGTGCCGCCAGGGCCCGCCGGTACATCGACAAGGTCGAGGAGGGGTCGCCGTCCTGGGCGGAACGCGCCAGCCGTTCCCACCCGGCCGGTTGGGGCAACCAGGCGGTTTCCGACGGGCCGAACCCCAGTGTCGGGCCCGCAGGGGTCCAGGGCAGGGGGACGCGGCAGCCATCGCGCCCGACCCGCTGGCCAGCGGTCCTGAAGAAGTTCGGGTCCTGACGGAACCGGTCCTCGAGGGTGGTGTGGTCGGGCAGGCCCAACTCCTCGCCCTGGTATAGGTAGGCCCCGCCGGGCAGGCCCAGCATGAACACGGTGGCCGCCCGGGCGCGGGCCAGGCCGAGCTCATGGTCCGGTTGCGGGTCCCGGGGGCCCACGCCATCCCCGGAGCGCGCGCCGGCGGGGACGCCGAAACGGGTGGGATGGCGACTGACGTCGTGGTTGGACAGGACCCAGGTACTGGGTGCCCCCACCGCATCGAAGGCCGCCAGTGACCGGTCCACCACGGCACGCAAGGCCGGGGCATCCCAGCCGGTATTGAGATACGGGAAATTGAAGGCCTGGTGCATCTCCTCCGGGCGGACCCAATCGGCGACCGCGTCCACCGGGTGGGCGTTGGCTTCGGCACACAGGATGCGTTCGCCGTCGTACTCGGCGAGGATGTCGCGCCACGTGCGATAGATTTCGTGCACCCCGGGCCGGCCGAACATGGGGGCCTCGGAGAAGGGGAAGCCCTCGCGCGGGGATCCGTTGGCGTTTCCACCCCAATCCGGCAGACCTGGTTCCTTGACCAGGGCGTGGGCAACGTCGACCCGGAAACCGGCGACCCCGCGATCGAGCCAGAAGCGCAGGATCCTCTCGAACTCGACGTGGACGGCCTCGGCATCCCAATTGAAATCGGGTTGTGAGGAGTCGAAGAGGTGCAGATACCACTGTCCCTCGGCGCCGTCGGGTTCGGTGATGCGGGTCCAGGCGGGCCCGCCGAAGTGTGACTGCCAGTTGTTCGGTGGTTCCTGTCCCGCTGCGCCCCGACCATCACGGAAGATGAACAGTTCGCGCTCCGTCGACCCCGGTCCGGCGGCCACGGCGGCGCGGAAGGCGGCGTGCTCCTCGGAGCAGTGGTTGGGGACCAGATCGACGATGACCCGCAGTCCCAGCTCGTCGGCCCGGGCGATGAGGGCGTCGAAATCCTCGAGGGTGCCGAAGAGCGGGTCGACATCCGTGTAGTCGGAGACGTCGTACCCGGCGTCGTGCTGCGGGGAGGGGTAGAAGGGGGAGAGCCAGATCGCGTCGACCCCCAGCCGGGCGATCTGGTGGAGCTCGGCGGTGATGCCGGCCAGGTTTCCGGTGCCCGAACCGTGCAGATCCCGGAAGGAGCGCGGATAGATCTGGTAGATCACCGAACTGCGCCACCAGGAGCGGTCCGTGGAGGGACTGTGGGCCAGGGGACCGCGGGCGAAGGCCCCGGGCGGAATCGTCGGGGGGACGTCGGGGCGGGGTGCGGCGGCCGGCAGATCCGACACCGCGCTCAAGGCAGGGGCTGGTCGCATGCGGTCCAGCCTAGCCGCGGTCGCCAGTCCGTGAAAACGCTTGCATTGAGTCCGTATGCGTCGGACGCAGGTGGTATTCCTGCCTGTGAGAGCGCTTACAATTATGGCGTGCATCACTATCGTGTTTGCCGAAATCCGAGGATGAGAGACTATCCAGCAGGAGGCATCAATGATTCAAGCGCCACACCACGACGGATCCGCACTCCATGTCGACCGTCAGGACCCCGTCCTGGGACAGGACGTTGCCGTCCGGCTGCGGGTTCCCTCGGACCAACCCACCCCCGGCGGGGTCTGGCTGCGCAGCGTGCGCGACGCGGAACCCCACTACGACCAGGCGACCCGGCTGGGTGAGGCCGACGGCTGGGTCTGGTGGCAGGCACTGCTGACCGTGGTCAACCCCGTACAGAACTACCGCTGGGTGATGCGCACCGGGACCGGGTCGCTCTGGGTCAACGCCCGCGGGACCTCGACCCGGGACACCCCCGATGTCCAGGACTTCAGGATCTGCGCCGGGGCCGCGATCCCCGAATGGATCCACCGCTCGGTGATGTACCAGGTCTTCCCCGACCGCTTCGCCCGCTCCGCCGCGGCCGACGACCGCGAACTACCCGAGTGGGCGGTGGCCGCCGAGTGGGACACCAGCGAGGTCATCGGGCGCGGCCCGGACACCCCTTACCAGTACTACGGCGGGGACCTGGACGGCATCGGCGAACATCTGGACCACCTCGAGCAGATCGGGGCGAGCGTGCTGTACCTGACCCCGATGTTCCCGGCCCGTTCCAACCACCGCTACGACGCCTCCGACTTCGCGGGGGTCGACCCGCTGCTGGGCGGCGACGAGGCACTCATCCGACTCGTCGAAGATGCGCACTCCCGCGGAATCCGTGTCGTGGGTGACCTGACGACCAACCACTCCGGGGACGCCCACGAATGGTTCCGTGCCGCCTACCGGAACCCGGCGGCCCCCGAATCCGATTTCTACTACTTCAGCCAGGAGAACACCGAGTATCTGGCCTGGCTCGGGGTGGACTCCCTGCCGAAGTTCAACTGGCGCTCGCAGGGGCTGCGTGACCGGTTCATCCTGGACGACGATTCGATGGTGGCCCGCTGGCTGCAGCCGCCGTTCGACATGGACGGCTGGAGGATCGACGTCGGGAACATGACCGGGCGGGCCGGCGCCGACGATTTCAACCACGAGATCGCCTCGATGATCCGCCGACGGATGCACCAGATCAACCCCGAGGCCCTGCTGGTGGCCGAATCCACCTCCGACGCGGCCCCCGATTTCCAGGGGGACACCTGGCAGGGGGCCATGACCTATACCAACTTCACCCGCCCGCTGTGGCAGTGGCTGGCCCGCCCGCGCACCTGGCAGGACGACGGTGCCGCGGTGGCACCACAGTCCAATGTGACCTCCCAGCCGTGGCCCGACTTCTACGGGTTGCCCCAACGGGGCCCCGACAGCACCGGCGCCGAGGAGTTCCTGGACACCCATCTGGACTTCGCCGCGGCCTTCCCCTGGCGGGTGCGCCTGGCGAACCTCAACGCGATCGACACCCACGACACCGCCCGGGCGGCCAGCGCCATCCTTCCAGGAGCGCAGCCATTGGCCGTGGCCCTGCAGTTCACCCTGCCGGGGGTGCCGATGGTCTTCATGGGGGACGAATTCGGGCTCGAGGGCTTCAACGGGGAGAAATCCCGCACCCCCATGCCCTGGGAGGATCCGAGCAGGATCCCGACCGATCTGCGCGGTCTCTACACCGCGCTGTCGACGTTGCGCCGGGAGCATCCGGCACTGACCTCCGGGGGGCTACGGTGGCTCCACGCCGACGGCGGGACGCTCGCCTTCATCCGCGAAGACCGCCACGAGGCGGTTCTGGTCGTGCTCTTCCGTGATGCCGCCGAAGGACTCCGGTTGGAAGGCCTCGGGGCGGTCGGGACGCCGGTGCCTGCCTGGAGCCACGGAAACGTCACCTGCGAGATCGACGGGGACTCCGGCGTCGTCCTCGGTGGTCGGGCGCTCAGTGCGGCGGCCTTCACACTGGCAGGAACCACCGTTCCCACGGCATCGCGCTAACGACGGGGACGCGCGGCACCGGTGGTCGTGCAGGTGACGCAACATGACGGGGCGGGTCGGGGACACCACTTCCGGTTTGCCGATCAGGGATGTAAGCTGCATCACAATAGTCATCACCTGTTCGCATGGATAACCTGGTGTGGCTTTCCTGACCTCGTCGACCTCAACCATGCCAGCAGCAGTACCGATCCACGGATGATCGGCTCTCTGGCTGGATAGGTCGAAGGAGGGTCAATCATGACCGGAATTGCCGATCACACCGCCCACGACGCGTCCGCCACGACCGTGAGCGTCAACGACCGGGGGATGTCCGTCGCCGACGTCGCCCCGCATACGACCACGCTGCAGTGGCTGCGCGGCAGCGGGATCACCGGCCCGAAGGAGGGCTGCGCGGAGGGCGAATGCGGGGCCTGCGCCGTGATGGTATCCCGCCCCGACGGCGACGGTGGCACCCGCTGGACCTCGATCAACTCATGTCTGGTCCCCGCCGCCGCGCTGGCCGGTCAGGAGATCTATACCGCCGAGGGGCTGGCCTCCGCCGAGGCGCTGCACCCCGTGCAGCAGGAAATGGCCCAGCGGGGCGGTTCCCAGTGCGGCTACTGCACCCCCGGGTTCGTCTCCTCGATGGCCGCCGAGTACTACCGTGAAGACCGGACCGGTTGCGCCTGCGGCCCCGGTGGTTGCGGCTCGGCCCCCTCGACCTCGGAAATCGTCTCCACCGCCGAGCCCGTCCCCTCGGGCAACGAACTTCCCTGGCCGATGGTCGCCGACGACCAGGCCAGACCGCTGGAATCCTGGCTGCCCCCACGGACCTCGGCGCCCACGGAGACCAGGACCGAACCAGCCACCAGATACGAATCGACCTCCGGGCATGAACCGGAGATCGGGGCCAACGGATTCGACCTCCATGCCCTGTCGGGAAACCTGTGCCGCTGCACCGGCTACCGGCCCATCCGCGATGCGGCCTTCGCCCTCGGCGAGGTCGATCCCGATGATCCGATCGCCCGGCGGCGGAACCAACCGGCGCCGGCCAGCAGGCCACTGCGCCTCGACGGCGAGTCCGGCACCTTCGTGCGCCCGGCGGATCTCGCCGAAGCTCTGGAACTGCTCGGTTCGACCCGGGAAGCGGTCCTGCTGGCCGGCTCGACCGACTGGGGGGTCGAGCTGACCATCAAGCATCGCCGCGCCCCGCTGACCATCGCCATCGACCAGCTGCCCGAACTGCGGCGGTTCCGCCAGGACGGGGACCACCTGGAGATCGGGGCGGCGCTGACCCTGTCGGAAGTCGAGCGGCGCCTGGACGGATCGGTGCCCCTGCTCGCCGAACTCTTCCCCCTGTTCGCCTCCCGACTGATCCGCAATGCCGCGACGATCGGCGGGAACCTGGGCACCGGATCACCCATCGGCGATCTGGCCCCGGCACTGTTGGCCCTGGACGCCGATCTGGTGCTCAGCTCCCCGCGAGGAGACCGGACGGTGGCCTTGGCCGAATACTTCACCGGGTACCGGCAAAGCGTGCGTGAGGCCGATGAACTCATCCGTGCGGTGCGCATCCCGACACCCATGGCGCCGGTGGCCAGGTTCTACAAGGTCGCCAAACGCAGATTCGACGACATCTCCTCGGTGGCGGTGGCCATCGCCGCGACCGTCACCGACGGGAGCATCGAGCACATCCGCATCGGCGTCGGGGGAGCCGCCGCCACGCCGCTGCGCGCCCGGGACACCGAAGCCGCGCTGCTCGGCCAGCCATGGACGGCCCGGACGTTCGAGGCCGCCGCGGAGGTCATGGAGGCCGAAGGGACACCGATGTCCGACCACCGGGCCAGCGCCGCCTACCGCAGTGCCACGCTCGCCCAATCCATACGCCGCTTCCACGAGGAGGTCGGATCATGAAACCGTTCTCGTCCCGTCCCCTGGCCGACATCCCCCGGGACAGTGCTGCCGGGGTCGTCATGCCACATGAGGCGGCGTGGGACCACGTCACCGGTCACGCGCTGTACACCGACGACCTGCCGCACCGTTCCGCCAACGTCCTGCATGCCTGGCCGTTGCAGGTGTTCTGCGCCCACGCCCGCATCGATTCCCTGGACACGTCCACGGCCCGGACCATGCCGGGGGTGGTCCGGGTGCTCACCGCGGAAGACGTCCCCGGTCTCAACGACTACGGCGACATCGGCGACGAGACCCTCTTCCCCGCGGAAGTGCAGTTCCACGGCCAACCCGTGGCCTGGGTCCTCGCCGAGACCCTCGAACAGGCCCGGCTGGCCAGCGAGGCCATCGAGATCACCCAGACCGAGCTGCCCTCCATCATCACCACCCAGGAGGCCATCGCCGCCGGGGCGTTCCAGGGACCGACGGGGACCCTGCACCGTGGCGACGCGGATGAGGCCCTGGCGACGGCCCCGCACCGTCTCAGCGGGGGGATCGACATCCAGGGCCAGGAACACTTCTACCTGGAGACCCAAGCCTCTTTTGCCACCATCGACGAGGGGGGACAGGTCTTCATCCAGTCCTCGACCCAGGCCCCGAGCCACACCCAGGAGGTCGTCGCCCGGGTGTTGGGGATCTCCTCGAGCCAGGTGACCGTGCAGTGCCTGCGCATGGGGGGAGGCTTCGGCGGGAAGGAAACGAACGCCAACGCGTTCGCCTCCGTCGCCGCCCTGGGGGCTGTGCTCACCGGCCGGCCCGTGAGCCTGCGGTTGAACCGCACCCAGGATCTGACCATGACCGGCAAACGAGGCGGATTCCACGCCACCTGGGAGGCCGGGCTGGACGACGAGGGTCACATCCTGGCCTATAAGGCGGTGCTGACCGCCGATGGGGGGTTCAGCGTCGACCTCTCGCCCGCGGTGGTCAGCCGGGCGTTGTGCCACGTGGACAACGCCTACTACCTTCCCAACGTCCACGTCGTCGGCCGGATCGCCCGGACGAACAAGACCTCCCATACGGCCTTCCGTGGATTCGGTGCCCCGGCAGGGATGATCGTGACCGAGGACCTGCTGGGTCAGGCGGCCACGAAACTGGGCATCGACGAAGAGGAGATCCGCCGCCGGAACTTCTACGCCCCGGGCCAGAGGACCCCCTATGGGCAGGAGGTCAGCCAGGCCGCGCGCATGGGAGACATCTGGGACACGCTCCTACAGAGCAGCGATTACCACGCCCGACTGCGCGACGTCGCCGATTTCAACGCCGGGAACCAGCACGTCAAACGGGGCCTGGCCATCACCCCGGTGAAGTTCGGTGTCTCGTTCAACAAGCCGGTCCTGAACCAGGCCGGGGCCCTCGTGCTGATCTATCGGGACGGATCGGTGCTGATCAACCACGGGGGGACGGAGATGGGCCAGGGGCTGCACACCAAGATGCTGCACGTCGCCGCGACCGCGTTGGGCCTGCCGTTGCGCCGGGTGCGACTGGCCCCGACCCGGACCGATAAGGTGCCCAACAGCTCGGCCACCTCCGCCTCGACGGGCTCCGACCTCAACGGCGGGGCAGTGAAGAACGCCTGCGAACTCATCCTGGACCGGCTGGCCCCGGTGGCCGCCGGCATGCTGGGCGTGAACTCCAACGATGTGCGCATCAGCGGCGAAGTCGTCAGTGGTCTGGGGACGAAGAACACCGTGGACTGGGCCGAGCTCGTCGAGACGGCCTACCAGCAACGCGTCTCCCTTTCGGCGACCGGCTACTTCCGTACCGAGGGCCTCTACTTCGATCCGAGCACCTACCAGGGCAATGCGTTCAAGTACTACTCCCGCGGTGCCGCCGTGGCCGAGGTCGAGGTCGACGGGTACACCGGGGCGTATACGACCCGGCAGGTGGATCTGCTGCACGACGTCGGTAGTTCGCTGTCGCCGCTGATCGACCTCGGGCAGATCGAGGGGGCCTTCGTCCAGGGCGCCGGATGGCTCACCCAGGAGGACCTGCGCTGGGATACCAGCGAGGGCCCGCACCGCGGCAAACTGCTGACCCAGGCGGCGAGCACCTATAAGCTGCCTTCCTTCTCGGAACTGCCGCAGGTGTTCAACGTCGATCTGTATGTCCACCCCACCGACGATGGCAGCGTCTACGGGTCCAAGGCGGTGGGGGAGCCGCCGCTCATGCTCTCGATCGCGGTGCGGGAGGCCTTGCGGGCCGCCGCCGCGGCCTTCGGCGAGCCGGGACAGCAGGTCGAACTGCCGTCCCCGGCCACCCCCGAAGCCGTGTACTGGGCGTTGGACCAGGTCCGTCGGAGGACCCCCTCCCCGGCCCTGCCGGCCGAATGACGGGGGTGGAACAGCATGGATTGGATCACCGGGCTCAGCCGTGCCCGCGCCACCGGGACCGCCGGGATACTCGCGACGATCATCGAGGTGCGCGGACACTCGCCCCGCGAAGTCGGCGCGAAGATGTTCATCGCCGCGGACACCACCTCGGGCAGCGTCGGCGGGGGCAACATGGAAGCAACCGTCACCGAACAGGCCCGCACGATGCTGCGTCAGGGGGCCGAGGAGGTGGCCGAAACCGAATTCGGCCTCAATGAGCACGCACAGGTCGCCTACGGCACCCAATGCTGTGGCGGCACCGTCCGGGTGCTCATGGAGCCGATCGGCCGCCGCCCCACGGTGGCGGTCTTCGGGGCCGGACACGTCGGCAAGGAACTGGCCCGGATCCTCAGCAGGACCGAGCTGACCCTCCACCTGGCCGATACCAGGCGGGGAATGGTCGACGAGACCCTGACCGCCACGTTGAGCGAGGGCCCGGCCACCGTGCACCTGCACACCCTGCCGGCCCCCGAGACCCTGATCGCCGAACTCCCTGATGACGCCCATGTCCTGATCCTCACCCATGACCACGCCGAAGACCTGATCCTCTGCGACGCCGCCCTGCGGCGCGGGAGTCTCGGGAGCATCGGAGTGATCGGCTCCTCGGCGAAATGGTCCCGGTTCCGCAAGAAACTTGCTGCCGAAGGCCATGCCGACGCAGCCATCGAACGTATCCAATGCCCGATCGGGGTTCCCGATCTCACCGGGAAACACCCCGCCGTCATCGCCATCAGCGTCGCCGCCGACCTCATGCGCGTCTTCCAGAAAGCCACCCCATGATCCACGACGACCTTGCTCCCACGACGATCTTCCACGGCCGCATCCTGGACACCCCCCGGGACCCCTTCGAGGGCGGCGGGTTGCGCGCCGAGGACTGTGCGCTCGCCGTCACCGAAGGTGTCATCACCTTCCGCGGCTCCCTCGCCGAGGCCCAACGACTCCATCCGTCCGCGACACTCACCGGCATCGAGGGGTTGTTGCTCCCCGGGCTGGTCGATACCCATGTGCACTACCCGCAGTTGCGGATCATCGGTGGACTGGGGATGCCGCTGCTGGAATGGCTCGAGTACTGCGCCCTGCCCGAGGAGGCCCGCATGGCCGACCCGGCCCATGCCCGGGCGGTCGCCGACGAGTTCGTGAACGGACTGATCAGTGCCGGAACCACCACCGCCCTGGCCTTCGGGGCCCACTACGTCCCGGCCACCGACGCCCTGTTCCGGGCCGCGCACCACAGCGGACTACGGATGACCGCGGGACTGGTGGTGGCGGACCAGGAGCTGCGCGAGGACCTCCACACCACCCCGGAACGGGCGGCCGCCGACGCGGCGGGGTTGATCGACAGCTGGCACGGGAAGGGGAAGCTGCGATACGCCGTGACCCCGCGGTTCGCGCTCTCGGCGAGCCCCGACCTGCTCGACTCCTGCCGGGAGACCCTCGAGGGCGCCCCCGACCTGTTCTTCACTTCCCACGTCAACGAGAACCAGGCGGAGATGGCGGCGGTGGCCGCATTGTTCCCGACCGCCTCGAGCTACAGCGACGTCTACGATCGGCACGGCTTGCTCGGGCCCCGCAGCCTATTGGCCCACAACGTCCACCCCACCGATGCCGAACTGGCCCTGCTGGGCGAGACCGGGACCGCGGTAGCCCACTGTCCGTCGTCGAACTCCTCCCTCGGCAGCGGCCTGTTTCCGTTGCGCAGACACCTCGAAGCCGGGGTGCGGGTCTCGCTGGGCTCCGATGTCGGGGCCGGCACCGGATTCAACCAGTTCAAGGAAGGCCTACAGGCCTACTTCCACCAGCAGTTGCAACCGAACGGCCTCGCGTTGGGGCCGGCTCATCTGCTCCATCTGGCCACCGTGTCCGGGGCCCGCGCCCTGGGCCATGACGACGTCGGCCATCTCAGCGTCGGCGCCGTCTTCGACGCGATCGAGGTCAACCCGCCATCCGGGACCCCCCTCGAAGCCATCCTGCGGAACGCCGTCAGCGCCGATCGCGCCCTTGCCGCAGTCTTCGCCAACGGGACCAGCGCGGATATCGACCGCGTCTGGATGGGGGGTGTGGCGACCCGTACCCGTACGCCAGAGTAATCCTCGGGATCCCCACGGATCAGGCGGGCCATCGTCCACTGCGGACCCGATGCGCCACGTCATGGTGGTTCCACCACAGTTCAAAGGAGAACAATGAGTACCAACACCCCGAAACGGGAAAGTGTTCCACCGGAAAAAACCTCCGCCGCGCACCGGAGCGCGATCGACAGATACTTCAAGGTCAGCGAACACGGGTCGACCTACGGCATCGAGTTCCGCGCCGGCATCACGACGTTCCTGGCGATGAGCTATGTCATCTTCGTGAACCCGAGCATCCTCAACGATGCCATGGCCGGGCAGATGCCCGATGTGGGGAACCTGTTCACCCAACTGGTGATGGTCACCTGCATGGCGGCGATCCTCGGTTCGCTGTACATGGGTCTGATCGCCCGCTACCCCTTCGCCCAGGCACCCGGCATGGGGCTGAACGCCTACTTCTCCTACACGGTGGTCCTGGGGCTGGGATACCGCTGGGAGACGGCGCTCGGTGCCGTGTTCATCTCGGGGGTGCTGTTCATCATCCTGAGCATCTTCGGGGTCCGGCAAGCGATTGCCCGGGCCCTGTCGATCAGCATGAAGTACGCGATCACCGCAGGAATCGGTGCCTTCCTGGCCTTCCTGGGCATGAAGAACATGGGATTCGTCGTCAGTGACGACGCGACATTGGTCAGCATCGGCGACGTCACCAAACCACATGTGTGGTTGGGGCTGCTCGGGCTGCTGATCATCGCCGTGCTCATGAAACTGCGGGTCAAGGCGGCGATCCTGGTCGGGATCATCGCCACGACCCTCATCGCCGTCGTCAGCCGGCTGCCGGTCTACCCGGGCGCCGAGGAGGGCACGTTCGCGGCCTTCGGCGGCTTCGGGGGTTCTCCGGTCCAGATGCCCATCTGGCCCAGTGACCTCGCCTTCCACCTGGACATCGGCGGGGCGCTGGGAGCCGGACTGCTGTCGGTGGTGTTCACGTTCTTCTTCGTCGATTTCTTCGACGCCACCGGAACCCTCACCGGGCTGAGCCAGCGGGCCGGCATGATCGGCAAGGACGGCGAGATGCCGCGGGCGAAGACCCTGTTCTCGATGGACGGACTCGCTGCGCTCAGCGGTGCCGCCCTGGGCACCTCGACCACGACCGCCTACGTCGAATCGGCGGCAGGGGTCGAGGAAGGGGGCCGCACGGGGTTGACCGCGGTCACCGTCGCCGGCTTCTTCGGCCTGGCGATGTTCTTCTCCCCGGTCATCGCCGCCGTGCCGACCTCGGCCACGGCCCCGGCACTCATCCTCGTCGGGGCGTTGATGATGGAAGGGGCGCGACATATCGAATGGGACGACATCTCCGAATCCCTGCCGGCGTTCCTGACGATCATCGTCATGCCGCTGACCTTTTCGATCGCCGAGGGCGTCGCCGTCGGCCTGGTCTCCTACGCACTCATCAAGGTGTGCTCCGGGCGGATCAAGGAAGCCCACTGGATCCTCTACCTCATCGCGGCACTGCTGATCGTGAGGTGGATCTGGCTGGGCTGACCGCGTGGATCGGGGCCGTCGACCCAGCCCGGGGTGCTAGTCCCCGTCCTCGGGCTGGTCGACTGCGTCCAACACCCCCGACGGGGGATTGAGCATGATCGCCGCCTCGTCCCGACGGTGGCGCAGGATCGTTTCGATATAGGACTCGATGGTCTTGGACATCGGGACGTTGCTGCCGCGTTGTTCGGAGATGAACCAGCGGTGCTCCAGGACCTCATGGACCAGTTGGGCCGGTTCGAGCTTGCCGTGGAGTTCACGCGGGATCGCCTGGGTGATGGGATCGAAGACCTCGTGCACCCACTGGGCCGCGTTGAGTTCCTCGTCCATCTCCGGATGCTTGCGGGCACGGAAGGCGTCGATGTCGTTGAGCAGCCGCCGGGCCTGGAACTCCTGGACGTCCAGACCGGTCAGGCGCAGCAGCCGGCGCTGGTGGTGCCCGGCGTCGACGACCTTGGGCTGGATCTGCAGTTGGGTGCCGTCGGCGGTGGTCCGCAAGGCGATTTCGTCGACGTCGAAGCCCAGGTCGTTGAGCCGGCGGATCCGCTCGTCGACCCGCCACCGTTCGGCCAGATCGACGTGGTCGCGCCGGGTGAGCTCCTGCCACAGCCGGTGGTAGCTGTCCATGATCTGCTCGCTGGTGGCCAGCGGGTCCACCGAGTCCTCGATCAACGAGGCCTCCATCAGGTCCATCAGCTCACCGGCGATGTTCACCCGGGCGATCTCCAGATCGTATTCCCGTTGGCCGTCGGAGAGCGAGGGGTACAGTTCCCCGGTCTCGGCGTCCACGAGGTAGGCGGCGAAGGATTCGGCGTCCCGGCGGAACAGGGTGTTCGAGAGGGAGACATCGCCCCAGTAGAAGCCGGCCAGATGCAGCCGGACCAGCAGCAGGGCCTGGGCGTCGATGAGCCGGTGCAACGTCTCGCGTCGGAGCCGCTGGGAGAACAGGGCGCGATACGGCAGCGAATACTTCAGGTGCCGGGTCACCAGGACCGGGTCCAGTTCCTCCCCGTTCTCGTCGGCACGGCCGCTGATGACGGCCACCGGCTCCACGCAGGGAACCCCCAACCGGTTGAGCTTGCGCAGCATGTGGTACTCATGCCGGGCGATATGCTCCCCGGTCTCCTTGACCGCGATGACGGTTTCACGGAGCAGGGCGAAGCGGACGACGTGGCGGGAAATGCCGCGCGGCAGCGCCGCGAGGTTCCTGGCCGGCCAGTCCTCCAACGGAATATGCCACGGCAGGTCCAGCAGCGCCGAATCCATGGTGGCCGAGGTGATGTTCAACGAACCACCCAGCGAGGTGCGCGGGGTCTCGTCGCTGATCGCGGTTTCACGGGGGAGCTTGCCGTGCTGGCTGTAGTCGGTCGGTTCGTTGTGCCAGCTGGCGTAATGGCGGGTCATCGCATCCTCGGTTCTGCGCCGGGCCCCACGGGCCAGGCGGGTGGAACGACGCCGGCCCCGCCTTCGCGGTGAAGGCGGGGCCGCCGTCGGCTACCGGTGGTGGTTACTCGGAATCGACGAGGTTCTCCACGTCGGCCAGCGAGGCCTGCGGGGCGTTGGCCGCCTCGGGATCACCCAGGCGCTGCCCGGTCTTGGTGTCGAACATGTGGATGTGCTCGGCCTTCGGGCGGACCATCACGGTTGAGCCCTTCAGCGGGGGCCTGCGCCCGTCCACGCGGATGACCATCGGGTACTCGCGGCCATCCAGGGTGGCGTGGCCGTAGACGTAGGCGTCGGCGCCGAGTTCCTCGACCACGTCGACCTCGACGTCCAGGCCTTCACCGGCCCCGACGATCTCCAGGTCTTCGGGGCGGACGCCGGAGGTGATCGTCTGGCCGTTGGCCTCAGCCAGGACGGCCGGGTCCACCGGGTAGGTGTAGTTGCCGAATTCGATGCCACCGGAAACGGCGGGCAGCTCCAGCAGGTTCATGGCGGGGGAGCCGATGAAGCCGGCAACGAAGACGTTGGCCGGACGGTCGTAGAGGTTGCGAGGGGTGTCCACCTGCTGCAGGATCCCGGCGTTGAGGACCGCGACGCGGTCGCCCATCGTCATGGCCTCGACCTGGTCGTGGGTGACGTACACGGTGGTGACGCCCAGCCGACGGGTTAGCGAGGCGATCTGCGTACGCGTCTGCACACGCAGCTTCGCATCGAGGTTCGACAACGGCTCGTCCATGAGGAAGACCTGCGGGGAACGCACGATCGCACGGCCCATGGCCACACGCTGGCGTTGGCCACCGGAGAGGGCCTTGGGCTTGCGGTCCAGGTAGTCCTCGAGGTCCAGCAGCTTGGCGGCCTCACGGACGCGCTCGGCGCGTTCGGCCTTGTCGATGCCGGCGATCTTCAGGGCGAAGCCCATGTTCTCGGCGACCGACATATGGGGGTAGAGCGCGTAGTTCTGGAAGACCATGGCGATGTCACGGTCCTTCGGCGGGACATCGGTGACATCGCGATCGCCGATGAGGATCCGTCCCGAGTTGACGTCCTCCAGCCCGGCGAGCATGCGCAGCGATGTTGATTTGCCGCAACCGGAAGGTCCGACGAAAACGAGGAATTCCCCGTCGGCGACATCGAGACTGAGCTGGTCGACTGCGGGCTTCGAAGTGCCCGGGTAGAGCCTGGTTGCCTGGTCAAAAGTGACAGTGGCCATGATTGATCTATCCCCTCACGGGCAGGTACGTGCCCGACGGTCCGTTGTGAATGGTGTCACAATCATTGCACACCGAGGACCGATTGCAGAAGTGCCGGGACGTCACCAATTCCGTCGACCCGGAACGGGGCCCGGGTCTTCCCCGGACCGACCTTCACCCCGACGTCGCCCGGACGCAGCACGGCGAAGGCGTCCTCGTCCGTCACGTCGTCGCCGACGAACAGGACGGCGTCGGCGTCGACGACCTCGCGCAGCCAGTCCAGGCCCGCGCCCTTATCCGCCCGGATGACTGAGGCCTCCAGGACGTTCTTGCCATCGGAGAGGGCCAGGCCGGTCAAGGACTCCAACCGGCTGCGTGCCTCGCGCAGGGCCGAGGCCCCCACCGCGGCCTCCGCCTGCCTGACATGGAGGACGACGCCGGCCGGCTTGTGTTCCAGCGTGGTCCCGGGATGCCGGGCGCTGACCTCATCCAGCACCGAGGCCGCGGTGGCCAGCAGGGCCTTCTGGTCCCGGCCCAGGTCCAGGCCGCCGGCATCGGCGGCCAGTTCGGGGGGCGCCCACCGCTGGCCGCCGTGGCTTCCCACCAGCAGGACGTGGGGTTCCGGCCGGGCCACGGTGCGCAGGCTCTCCAGATCCCTGCCGGAGATCAGCGCGGTGACCGTGTTGTCCAGCTCGCCCAAACCGGCAAAGGCCTCAGCGGCGGCCGGCAGGGCCCGGGCGTCCTCGGGCCGGTCCACGAACGGGGCCATGGTGCCGTCGAAGTCCATGGCCACCAGCAGCAGCCTGACATCGCGCAGGCGCTCCAGGGCGTGACGAAGGTCGGCATCCAGGGCCATGCTCAGTCCTCCTCGGTCCGCGCCAACGAGGCCAGGAAGTCGCGCGACCAGCGGGCGACGTCGTTGGTGCTGACCTGGCGGCGCATGATGCGCATCCGTCGGGCGGCTTCCTGCTCGGGCATGCGGATGGCGTCCATGATGGACTCCTTCATCCCGTCGATGTCGTGCGGGTTCACCAGCACGGCGTGGCGCAGCTGGTCGGCGGCGCCGGCGAATTCGCTGAGCACCAGGGCCCCGCGGTTATCGGCATGGGCCGCCACATATTCCTTGGCGACCAGGTTCATGCCATCGCGCAGGGCGGTGACGAGCATGACGTCGGCGGCCAGGTAGAGGGCCACCATCTCCTCGACCGGGTAGCTGTGGTGCAGGTAGCGCACCGCGGTGTGGCTCATGGTGTCGTATTCGCCGTTGATCCGTCCGACGCTGCCCTCCACGTCCTCGCGCAGGGTGATGTAGTGGTCGACGTGTTCGCGGCTGGGGCTGGCGACCTGGACCAGCGTGGCCTGGCCCACGGTCAGTTCCTGGTCGGCGAGCAGTTCCCCGAAGGCCTTGATGCGGTGGCGGATGCCCTTGGTGTAGTCCAGCCGGTCGACGCCCAGCAGGATCACATCGGGATCGCCCAGATCGGCGCGGATCTCGCGGGAGCGGGCCAGCACCGCCGGGTCCTCGGCCAGGGTGGCGATCAACGCCGAATCGATGGAGATCGGGTGGGCTTCGGCCCGGGCCACCCGGCGCGGGGTGCCGTCCTCGTCCTGGACGTGCACGCGTTGGGATTTGACCGTGAACCCGAGGTAGCGCTTCACGCAGCGCAGGAAGTTGCTGGCATCGGACTGGCGTTGGAAACCGATCAGATCGGCGCCGAGGATCCCCTCCAGGACGCGGTGGCGCCAGGGCAGCTGCGCGAAGATCTCCATCGGAGGGAACGGGATGTGGTTGAAGAAACCGATCTTCAGATCCGGGCGCATGGCCCGCAGCAGGCGGGGGACGAGTTGGAGCTGGTAGTCCTGCACCCACACGGTGGCGCCCTTGGAAGCGGCCGCTGCTGCCGATTCGGCAAAACGCACGTTGATCTCGCGGTAACGGTCCCACCAGGTGCGGTGGAACTCCGGGGGCATGATCACATCGTGGTAGAGCGGCCACAGGGTGGAGTTGGAGAACCCCTCGTAATACAGCTCCACATCCTCTTGGCTCAACGGCACCGGAACCAGATGCATGCCGTCTTCCTTGAACTCCTCGAGCTCCTCGTCGGTGGCACCGTGCCATCCGACCCAGGCACCCTCGGCCGAGGCCATGACCGGGGCCAACGCGGTGACCAGGCCACCGGGGGAGCGGCGCCACTGTGAGACGCCCTCGGCGGTGACGACCCGATCCACGGGCAGACGGTTGGCCACGACCACGAAATCAAATTCGCCGGTGACTGCCTTCTTCTCGGCGGTGACCGGAGCGCGGCGTTCGCGTGACGCCGTCGTGCTCCGGTAATCCTGCATGCTGCTCACTGTATTGGGCACGGCTTGCCTCCTTGGGGTGCGTGGACGTACCTCTTCTGCCCCGAGCTTATGCGCCCGGGGCGGGCCCTGCACTCCCTTCACGGCGGGCACACAGGAACGGTGCCCTAAACTAAGTGGGGTTTCCCGTCCGATCCAGCAGAGTAGGAATGTACTTTCATGGCATCAAACACCCCGAGGCCGCCGAAGGCCGAGAGGAACGCCACCGCCCGTGAGCAGGCTCGACAGCTCCACGCACGGCAACAGACGGCAGAGAAACGCAACTCCCTGTTCCTGAAGCTCGGTGTCCTGGTGGCGATCATCGCGATCATCGCCGTCGTCGTGACGCTCGTGATGCAGAACAACAAGACGAGCATCCCCGATGCCGGACAGGCCCCGGCCCACGGCAACCAGTACGGCGGATACACGCTCACCTCGGACGGCCTGACCGAGACCCCGACCATGTCGGTCGACAAGGATGCGGTACCCGATGCCGGGAGCATCGACGGCAAGAGCGTCCCCGGCGGGGTGACCGAAGGCAAGAAGGGCGACCCCGTCCAGGTCGTCATCTACGCGGATATGAGCTGCCCGGTCTGCAAGGACTTCGAGAGCCAATACGGTGCCGATCTGGAGAAGCTGGCCGACGACGGCGACATCACCCTCGAATACCGGATCGCCACGTTCCTGGACCGCATGTCCTCCACGAACTACTCCTCGCGGGCCGCCAACGCGGTGGCTTGTGTTGCCGATGCCAAGCCCGAGGCGTTCAGCGACTACCTGACCGCGCTGTTCGAACAGCAGCCGGAGGAAGGCGGCTCCGGCCTGCCCAACGCGAAGCTGGCCAAGATCGCCGAACAATCCGGGGCGGGGGACATCTCCTCCTGCGCCGACGGCACCGAATTCCGGCCCTGGGCGGAATACGTCAACGTCGGGTTCCAGAAGTACGAAGTCGGCGGAACCCCGGCCGCCTACATCAACGGCCACGAATGGAAGATCGGCGAGGAGGACTTCAAGGAGGTCCTCGACCAGGCAGTGGCGGATAACAAGTAGCCCCGGCCGCTATCGCCGTCCGGGCGGCTCCTGCTGCGGCGGGAGCCGCCCGTTTCCGCACCGGAGGGCACCTGGGCTAATCTTGTTCATGCTGCCGGGCATCCGGCGCATCCGCCTCCTTAGCTCAGTTGGCCAGAGCACCTGTCTTGTAAACAGGGGGTCGCCGGTTCGAATCCGGCAGGGGGCTCCACCATTCCCCGGCGCTGCCCGGCGCTGCCCGGGGCCGTCCGGGTCCCACCGGTGTTCCCGCGGGGTTGCTAGTCGCCCGCACACCTATAGCTGCCCCTGGATATATCGATTCGGTTCCACGTTACGGTCTGCGCGGCTGGTGGCGCGGGGCTCTCCCAGAGAGCACGGGTCGGGTTGGTCTGGGAATCGGGAATGACAACCAGCACCTGCACCTCCAGGGTGGTCGTCTCCTTGAAATCCAGGCCGCCGAGCGTGGGATCCGAGTAGGTATGCGACGTCGTTCCCTGTTTCAGGAAAATGGACTTCGTCGTGGTCGGCTCCGCCGTGGTGTTGGTCGTCCTGATTTCGTAGCGCATCGGAGCTGAAAGCTTTTCTTCAGGCGCTTTCCATACAATCTTCGCTTCCTTCCTCCGGGGCCCGAGGACTACGTCCAGTGTTTCGCACGTGGGGGGCGCGGAAAGGGAGGGGACGGTCAACGCCGTCACGTTCGCCGAGGCGTGCTCGGGGTCGACCCATTTGGCTTCCGTCGGACTCGGAGCGGGGCCGGAAATCAGTAGGACGAGTGCTCCCGCGGCGACCAGTGATCCGACGCGGGCCCCCTTCAAGCGACGCTGTGGTTTCCGCCTTCGGGAAGCGGTGAACTCGATCGGTTGATCGTCGTAACGGCCCATGGCCATAGCGTAGGGCATCGCCCGGAGGGGATGGCGCCGACCCGCCTTCATCGGGGGGTGGGGCCGGAGGGGGAGGACGGGGTCTAGAGGACGACGCGCAGCAGGAAGAGTCCCACCCAGACGTAGCCGATGACCAGTCCGGCGAGCGCCAATCCGGCTCCGCCTTCGCCGGTGCTGCGGATCTGGGAACGGGCGATGTGTCCGAAGACGATACCGAGGATGCCGGTGAACAGCCCCAGGACCAGGGCCAGGATGGCGAGCACGTTAGTCTGAGCCGGGACTGGTTGCTGGTATATCGGCTGCCCGTTCATCGTGTACCCGATTTGGGGCGGCGGCCCCTGGGGCAGGCCCGCTCCGTGGCGCGCGCCGACACCGGCCCTCGGTTTGCAGACCGCCAGGATGATCACGACGACGGCGGCGGTGACCACGGCGGCGACCACCAGGATTATCAAAAGATGCCAGGCCTGTAGTCCGCCCGTGGGTCCTCCTTCTTGGCGATGGCCAGGCCACCGCAACGCGCTACTTCGTAGTTCTCCTGCTGTTCCGGCCCCGCCCGGCATTCTTCTCCGCCGGTGGGCACTGCCGGTCCCAGCCTATTCGGCCTGGTCCTCCACGGTGACACCGGTGACGTTCGCCAGTTCCGAGAGCCGGTGGACCAGCTCGTTGAGGGCCCCGGTCCCTTCGATCTCGAGCTCGACCCCGACCTCGCCGGCGGCGGATTTCGCTTCTGCCCCCTTCATCAGCCGGCTCATGGTCCCACCGCTGCCACCGTCTTCGCGTTCGGTGGAGAACCCCTGGATCTGGAATCCCTGGGTCGTGCAGGCCTGCAGGATGGCCCGCAGGGCCCCGGTGCCATCGACGTAACTGACGCGCAGGCCATGTTCGGTCCGGTTGCCCAGGGAGGTGCGGCGCACGAGCCAGGGATAGGTGTAGGCGACCACATAGTGGGCGAAGACCACGAAGACCGCGGGAATGATCAGCCCGGCCCCGGAGGCCGTGCCGATGGCCGCGGTCAGCCACACCGAGGCGGCAGTGGTCAGCCCACGGACCTTATTGCGTCGTACGAAGACGAGCCCGGCGCCGATGAAACCGATGCCCGAAACGATTTGGGCCGCCACCCGGGAGGGGTCGAGGTTGATGTGGTCCTGGACGGCCGGGGCGATCACATCGGAGAACCCGTACTTGCTCACGATCGTGAACAGGGCGGCGCCGACACCGACCAGGGTGTGGGTGCGCATGCCCGCCGACTTGGCCTTGAGCTGGCGTTCGAATCCGATGGCCGTGGACAGGACCAGGGCCACGGCCAGGCAGATGAGCATCTGCCACCAGGTGGTTTGCCCGGACAGCACCATTATTCCGACTCCCTCATGGCGTGGAAGAACCCGCCGTTGCCCGATCCCGTCTCCGCCGCATTGCCCCTCGAGGCGTTGGCGCCGGGGCGGACGACATCCATGCGCCGGATTTTACCCCAGGTGCCATTCGTCGGGGGCGGGACCGCCGGATGCTGCCGGTGGCCGTGCGTCGGGAGGGGAGATCGGGAAGGATGCGAAAGGGGTCACGAGGGGCTCGACTAATTTGGTGGCGGGCCACGCCTCCGGTACCCTTTCTAGGTACGCCATCGTGGCGTGACATCCGGTTCTTTAGCTCAGTTGGTTAGAGCGTTCGCTTCACACGCGAAAGGTCGCTGGTTCGAATCCAGTAAGAACCACCATCACCCCTCGTCCGGCAACGGACGAGGGGTTTTTCGTGTCGTCGTGACCGTCTGTCGGCGCGGTTCAGCGACGGGCGCTGCCGGGATCAGGCCTTCCGGCTGCGTCCGGGCCACCACAGCTTCTCGCCCAGGTCGTAGGCCAGGGCAGGGACCAGCAGGGAACGGACCACGATGGTGTCCAGGAGCACGCCGAAGGCCACGATGAAGCCCAGCTGTGCCAGGAACAGCACGGGAAGCACCCCGAGGGCGGCGAAGGTCGCAGCCAAGACGAGCCCGGCGGACGTGATGACTCCGCCGGTGGCCCGCAACCCACGCAGGATCCCCACCCGGGCCCCGTGGATGGAGGCCTCCTCGCGGACCCGGGTCATCAGGAAGATGTTGTAGTCCACGCCCAGGGCGACGAGGAAGACGAAACCATAGAGCGGCACGGAAGCGTCGGCGCCGGGGAAATCGAACACCGAATTGAAGACCAGTGCCGAAACGCCCAGTGCCGTGCCGAAGGACAGGACCGTGCTGGCCACCAGGATCAGCGGAGCCACGATCGACCGCAGCAGCACCACCAGGATCAGGGCGATCACCCCCAGGACGATCGGGATGATCAGGTTGCGGTCGTGGATCGAGGCGTCGCGGGTATCCAGTGCGACGGCGGTGTCCCCACCCACCAGCACCTGGTCGTCGAAGGCGGGGGAGTCGAACTCGGTGCGCAGCCGTTGGACGGTCTCTTCGGCCTGCGTTGATTCGGGGGCGTCCTTCAACGTGGCATTGAGCATGACCTGGCCGTCGTGTTCGGTGGGGCGGCCCACCGCGTCGACGCCGGGGTCCTCGGTGAGCACGGCGGTCACGTCCCGGGCCTGGTCCTCCGGGGCGATGACCACTGTCGGGGCGCCGGACCCCGCGGCGAAGTGTTCGCCGAGGGCCTGCTGGCCCGCCTTGGAACCGGTCTGCCCGATGACGAAGTCCGTCTGGGAGATGCCGTCGGCCTTCAACTGGCCCACCCCCAGGGTGCCGATGACCAGCAACAGGGCGGTGGCGATCCAGACCGTGCGCGGGCGGGAGGAGACCAGTCGGGTGACCGCGGGCCAGAGCCCGCGTCCGGTGCGGGCGTAGGCCCTGGACTTCTCGGTGTCGGTGCCCTCGTCGCGGGTGGCCGGGGCATCGGCATCCAGGGCCCGGGGCTTGCGGGGCCAGTAGGCTGCCTTGCCGGCCCACATGAGCAAGGCCGGCAGCAGCGTCAGCGCAGCCAGCATGGCGAAGACGATGCCCAGGGCGGCGACCGGGCCCAGGATGCGGTGGGAGTTCATCTCGCTCAGCAGCAGACACAGCAGACCGGCGATCACCGTCCCACCCGAGGCGAGGATCGGGCCGATCGCCCCGCGCAGGGCGGCCCAGGTGGCCTCCCAGCCCCGCCCGAACCGGGCCAGTTCGGTCTGGAAGCGTGAGACGTAGAGCAGTGAATAGTCGGTTGCGGCCCCGATGACCAGGATCATCAGGATCCCCTCGGTCTGCCCCGACAGGGTCAGCACCCCGGCCTTCGCCAGAGCGACGACCAGTGCCATCGCCCCCGTCAAGGCAGCCATGGCCGTGCCCAGGACGATGATCGGCAGCAGCGGGGAGCGGTAGACGATGACCAGGATGACCAGGACCACGGCCAGGGCAACGAGCAGCAACAGGCCATCCAAGCCGGCGAAGGCACCGCCGATGTCGGCGCTCATGCCGGCCGGGCCGGCCACATAGGTCGAGACCCCCGGGACCGGGTTCTCGGCCAGGAAGGAACGCAGGTCCTCCACCGAGACGCGGGTCTTGATATCCGAGCCGTCGGCGGCGTGGGTCTTCAACGGAACGAAGCTCACTGCGGCGAGACCGTCCTCGCTGGGCCGGGCCGGGGAGACCGATCCGGGGACCACGGTGTCCAGGGTCTGGACGTCATCGAGCAGCCCCTGGATCCCCTGGAGCTGTTCCTCATCCAGTGGGGAGTCGGCCGTGAAGACCAGGGTGGCCGGTAGGGCGTCGGAGGAGCGGAACCCGGGCTGGAGTTCGTGTACCAGGGTGGCTTCGGCGCTCGCCGGCAGGTGTTCGGCCGGGTCGTTGACCGAGACCGCGTTGACTTCCGAGAACGCCCGGCCGCCCATGGAGAAGGCGACGAACCACAGGATGATCAACACCGCGGGGATCAGGATCCGCACCCGCCGTCGCGGCCCGGATCCGGGGTCCGGGGCTCCCACGGCGGGCTTCCTGGTATCGAGGGACGTCATGGTGGGGCCTTCCTGGAGGGGTTCTCGTCGGGTTGTCTTCGACGCTACGGAGCCCCGCGGCAGCCCGGATCAACCGATCGGTTGATCCCGTGTCCGGGCGGTTTTTGATGTTGGACACATCGGCGGGTCCACGCCGCTTCGGGGCTTGCCCGCGGTTGTAGAGTTGCTTACAGGAAACCCCGTCAGAACAGGAGAGTTCGTGTCCGACCGCGACAAGCCGGAGCCCTCCGAAATCACGACACGCACGCAGGATCCGAACCCGAAGGCCGGGTCGATTCCGCGTATTCCGACGTCGGAAATCAAGCAGCCCGCAGGCCTCTTCAGCCGACTGGCCCGGTCCGCAAGCCGTTCCACCGAGAACGACGACGATGCGGCCTCCGACACCGAGGACACCGCACCGGGCTACCACGACGACTGGGTCAAGACCGAACCCACCGGCGCCCTGGCGTATACCCCCGAGGCCTCCGACGCCGTGGAGCAGGCCCGCCCACGGGCCGACCATGTCCTGCCCAGCGGCAGTGTCGACCTGCCCGGCTCTCCTGATGACCGTTCCAAGACCGAACCGGTGTGGGACGGCATCACCCCCCGCACCGCCGAAGTCCCCGTCGCCGCGCCGCCGACCGATACGCCTACCCCCGGAGGGAAGGGTGCCGCGACCCCACCGGCCCGGGACACGGACCAGGCCGGCGAAGCCCCGGCTCCGACCTCCCCCGAGCAGCGCATCAAACCTGCACGGACCGCTTCGCGGAAGACCCGGCCCGGGTGGCCGGGTATGACACCGGGCGGGTCCACCCAGGGCGGAACCACGCCTGCCGGGGATGCTGCCGCGACCCCGGCAGCCGGCTCCACCCGCAAACCGGCCCCGTGGAAGATCCCCGCGGCCCGGCGTCCCAAGCCGGCACCGAAGTCCCCTCCGACGACCACCGCCGTGCCCATCGACCCCGCCGTGGCCAGGGTTTCCAACGTTCTCCCGCCGGAGGCCCGCACCGGGCCGACCAATACCGCCGCACCGAAGACCGCTCCGCGGCCGACACGGCCGGCCCCCGCGCCGTTCCACGCGCCGAATCCGTTGCCGACCGTCGCCCGGGCCGCAGGAAAGGCCACCCCGGCGGCCAAGCGCGCGTTCTCGAAGCTGATGCATACGGAGTCGCCGCCGACCCAGGCGTTCTCGATCGTGGACCGGCTGGTGGGCAGCCCCTACGCGAACCCGCTGATCCAGACCCCCGGCGAGTACGACGCCAACGCCCGCCAAACCCTGGAATTCGCGCTGGACATGGCGGAGTCGATGTTCCGTTTCGGTGCCGGTGCCCTGCAGGCGGAGACCAGCGTCATCGCGGTCACCGCCTCGTTGGGTCTGAGCAATGTCGATGTGGAGATCACCAACCAGTCGATCCACATCAACTATGCCCCGCAGGACCAGAACCCGGTGTCGCTGCTGCGGGTGGTGCGTTCCTGGACGGGCAACTACCGGGGCCTGGCGCTGCTGCACGGACTGGTCTCGGAGATCATCGCCGGGGGAGTCACCCGTACCCAGGCCACCGAACGGTTGCACGAGATCCTGCGTCAGCCCAAGCCCTACCCCCGGTGGTTGGCCACCGTGGGCGGTGGCGGGTTCTGCGCGGCCTTCGTCATGTTCATCGGGGGCAGTTGGTTCGGGGCCCTGGTGGCCCTGGTCTCGTTCTGCCTGATCACCGGCATCATGAACGTGGTGGGTGGCTGGAAGGTCCCCGAGTTCTTCACCATCGGACTCGGCTCGGCAGTCACCACGGGCATCGCCATGCTCCTCTGGGCGGTCAACGCCCCGATCTCCCCGGCGGTGGTCGTGGCCGGCGGGATCATGTTGCTGTTGCCCTCGTCGAGATTCGTGTCGGCGGTCCAGGACGCGATCAACGGATTCCCGGTCACCGCAGCGGGCCGCTTCTTCTCCTCGATGCTCATCTACGGGGCCATCATCGCCGGGATCACCGCGGCGCTGGTGACCGGCACCTTGCTGGGAATGCGCCGACTCGACGTGGCCAACATCGACCAGATCACCTATCCGACGGCGTTCCTGGCCTTCCTGGTCGGGGTCGCTGTGTTCTGTGTGTCCCTGTTCGAACAGACGGCTCGCAGCCTGCTGCTGCCCACCGCCGGGGTGGCCCTCACCGGCTATCTGGCCTACCTGCTCGCCCAGTCGGTCGGGGTGGGGGACCGGATGGCCCCGGCCGTGGCCGCCATCGTCGTCGGCGGCGTGGGCCGCTGGGTGGCCATGAAGATGACCGCCCCGCAGTTGGTGGTCGCCGTCCCGGCAGTGACCTTCCTGTTGCCCGGGCTGACGATCTTCAGGGCCATGTATGGCATCACGATCGACGCGGGCGACATGTCCGTGGGGCTGCTGCAGATGTTCAACGCCTTCGCGATCATCGTGGCCATCGCCGGCGGCGTCGTGCTCGGCGATACCGTCGCCCGTCCCTTCACCAAGGGGTGGATCACCCACGAGCGGCGGCGGATCCGCCGCCGTTAGCGGAGCAGGCTATAAACCCGGCAGTGGCTCCGTGACCTCGGTGTCCGGCGCCCCCGCCCCGGAGCCGCCACGGCCGCCCTCGGCCCCGGGCAGACGCCATTGGACGGGGGCCGCCCCCTGGGCGGTGAGCAGTTCGTCGGCCCGGGAGAACGGACGCGAGCCGAAGAAGCCGCGCCGTGCGGACAACGGCGAGGGATGGGCGCTGGTGATCACCGGCGTCGACCCCAGGAGCGGTTCGAAGCCCTGGGCGTGCCGGCCCCACAGGATCGACACCAGCGGGGCCCGGCGTGAAACCAGTGCGGTGATCGCTGCGGTGGTGAATTGCTGCCACCCCAGTTTCCGATGCGATCCGGCGTCCCCGGCGGCCACCGACAGGATCGGGTTCAACAGCAGCACCCCCTGCTCGGCCCAGGGGGTCAGGTCCCCGGAAGCGGGGAACGGATATCCGGTGTCCTGGCAGTACTCGGTGAAGATGTTCTTCAGGCTGCGCGGCAACGGGTCCACCGAGGCGTCGACGGCGAAGGCCAGCCCGGTCGAATGGCCGGGCGTCGGATAGGGGTCCTGACCAAGGATGAGGACTTTGACATCGGCCAGCGGACGGTGGAAGGCGCGCAGCAGGTGGTCGCCGGCGGGCAGCACCTGTTCGCCGGCGTCGCGGCGGGCGGAAAGCTCGGCATCGAGCTTCTGCAACCGGGGCATCTCGGGCGCAAGTGCCGCCGCCCAGTCGGGGGCCATGGGCCAGGGAGTGTGCTCGGCAGCGGTTTCCATGGGGCTATTCTCCCCGCAGGAGGACGCCACGCGGCAAATGACATGGATGTAATTCGCCATTAGGATGGGGGTGGGTGAAATCGCCTCCGGGCCGGGTCCGGAGGTCGGACGCGCCGGTGACGCGACAGGTCTAGGAGGCATGCGATGGCAGTACAAGCGGGCGAACTGGAGTTCGAACCCGACGAAGACAGCGCGCTGGACGTCCGGGACCAGCAGATCCTGGCCCTGGAACGCCAATGGTGGAAATACGCCGGGGCCAAGGAACAGGCCATCCGCGAACTTTTCGACCTTTCGGCCGCCAACTACTACCAGTTGCTCAACGCACTTATCGACACGGACGCCGCACTGGCGCATGATCCGATGCTTGTCAAAAGATTGCGTAGACTTCGATCAACGAGGCATCGTGCCCGCAGCGCGCGCCGGCTGGCGGGCGAGGCGTAGGCCCGATTCCGGCACCATCCGCCGCTGCACCGAAGGAACCAAGGACTGCGATGACGAAGTACCCGAACGACGAGTTCGACAGGGTCCCGGAATTCACCGACCGCAAGGGGATCCACCGGCAAGCCATGACCGGCGCCGCCAGCCGCCGGTCGCCGTTGGGCTGGATCGTCGCCTTCGGCATCCTGGCTCTGGTCGTGGGTCTGTTCAGCTACTTCGTGCTGCCGCAACTGACCGGTCAGCCGGTCGCGACCTCGGAATCAGTGTCCAGCCCGGCCAGCCAGTCGCCGGCCCCTGGATCGGAATCCGCAGCGGAAAGCGGGGCGCCGGAGGACGATTCGGCGGCCGCGGAATCCTCCGCAGCGGCCGAATCCGCCGCCGCGAAATCGGAGGCCGCCGCATCGAAGGCCGCGGAGAAGTCCAAGGCCGCTGCCGCATCCTCCAGCTCGGCCGCCGCTGCCTCCTCCAGCTCGGCCGCCGCCGCCCCGGATACCTCCACCAAGATCGGCGTCTACAACGGGTCGCGCCGGACGGGGTTGGCCGCCAGTGGGCAGGCCAAGCTCAGCGCCGCCGGATTCAGCAACCTCAGCGCCGCGAACTGGACCAAGCGGGTGAGCAGCTCGATCGTCTACTACAAGGCGGATGAGGATCGGGCCACGGCCGAGAAGGCCGCCGGGGCGATGGGCATCGGCACGGTCTACCAGACCACGCAGATTCCCGGCCGGATCGCCGTCGTCCTCGGCTCCGATTACTAGGTCCCCGAGGCCCGGATCGGGCCGCCGGGGTTAAGCCCGACGTGAAGAGTTTCCCGGAAACGGCCCCCATGGCTTGCACTCGAGGGTGGGGAGTGCCAATAATTGACTTAGCACTCAGGTGTTGCGACTGCTAAGCGCGGCGCGGATCGGATCCGTCGCAGCGCATCGGCGTCGAACACCGCGGGTGAACCCCGGATCAGTTGCAACGAGGGTGTGGGCACGGCGTTCAGACAACGCAGGACCCCGCTCGTCCGTCGCGGGCGTTTCAGCTGGTTCATGAATTCGCAAGACTGTCCCGAAAGGACCACTAGCCACCATGGCCAAGATGATTGCATTTGACGAGGAAGCACGCCGCGGCCTCGAGCGGGGTCTGAACACCCTGGCCGACGCCGTCAAGGTGACCCTCGGCCCGCGTGGGCGCAACGTTGTCCTCGAGAAGAAGTGGGGCGCCCCCACCATCACGAACGACGGCGTGTCCATCGCCAAGGAAATCGAACTGGACGAGCCGTACGAGAAGATCGGTGCCGAGCTGGTCAAGGAGGTCGCCAAGAAGACCGACGACATCGCGGGCGACGGCACCACCACCGCCACCGTGCTGGCCCAGGCCCTGGTCAAGGAAGGCCTGCGCAACGTTGCCGCCGGCGCCGACCCGCTCTCGCTCAAGCGCGGGATCGAAAAGGCCGTCGAGGCCGTGACCACCGAATTGTTCGGTTCCGCCGTGGAAATCGAAACCAAGGAGCAGATCGCCGCCACCGCGTCGATCTCCGCCGGTGATTCCCAGATCGGCGAGCTCATCGCCGAGGCACTGGACAAGGTCGGCAAGGAAGGCGTCGTCACCGTCGAGGAGTCCAACACCTTCGGGCTGGACCTGGAACTGACCGAGGGCATGCGCTTCGACAAGGGCTACCTCTCGGCCTACTTCGTCTCCGACGCCGAGCGTCAGGAAACGGTCCTCGAGGATCCGTACATCCTGATCGTCAACTCCAAGATCTCCTCCGTCAAGGACATGGTCGCCGTCCTGGAGAAGGTCATGCAGTCCGGCAAGCCGCTGCTGATCATCGCCGAGGACATCGAGGGCGAAGCCCTGGCCACCCTCGTGGTCAACAAGCTCAAGGGCACCTTCAAATCCGTCGCCGTGAAGGCTCCGGGCTTCGGTGACCGCCGCAAGGCCATGCTGGCCGACATCGCCATCCTCACCGGTGGCCAGGTCATCGCCGAGGAAGTCGGGCTGAAGCTCGAAACCGCAACGCTGGACCAGTTGGGCCAGGCCCGCAAGGTCGTGGTCACCAAGGACGAGACCACCATCGTCGAAGGGGCCGGCGACGCCGAGGAGATCTCGGGCCGGGTCAACCAGATCCGTGCCGAAATCGAGAACTCCGATTCGGATTACGACCGCGAGAAGCTGCAGGAACGCCTGGCCAAGCTGGCCGGCGGCGTGGCAGTGATCAAGGCCGGTGCCGCCACGGAGGTCGAGCTCAACGAGCGCAAGCACCGCATCGAGGATGCCGTGCGCAACGCCAAGGCAGCCGTGGAAGAGGGCATCGTCGCCGGCGGCGGCGTGGCCCTGATCCAGGCCGGCGAGAAGGCCTTCGCGAAGCTGACCCTGGAAGGCGATGAGGCCACCGGCGCCAACATCGTCAAGGTCGCCATCGAGGCCCCGCTGAAGCAGATTGCCTTCAACGCGGGCCACGAGCCCGGCGTCGTTGCCGATAAGGTCAAGGGCCTGGCCTCGGGCCATGGCCTGAACGCCGCCACCGGCGTCTACGAGGACCTGCTCGCCGCCGGGGTCAACGACCCGGTGAAGGTCACGCGCTCCGCACTGGAGAACGCGGCCTCCATCGCCGGACTGTTCCTCACCACCGAGGCAGTCGTCGCCGATCAGCCCGAGAAGGCCGGCGCAGGCATGCCCGGCGGGGATGACATGGGCGGCATGGGTGGCATGGGCGGCTTCTAGC
>NZ_JBQSWW010000033.1:0-25713 GCF_052377515.1 Arthrobacter sp. AOP36-C1-22
GGTACCGTGGCGCGGGATCTGAACGTCTCCATCAGGAAACTCCAGCGGGAATTCACTGTCCGAAACGATTCGCCAGCCGGACGGATCCGCAATCTCAGGGTCGAACTGGCCGTGCAGCTCTTGCAGAATAGCGCCTACGATGCTCTCTCGGTCGATCAGATCGCCAAACACTCAGGCTTCGCATCAGCGCGTCAACTCCGCACGTCTCTGGCGGCGGCCGGGCATGTGGCACCCAGGAATGTCCGCGAAAATTCGTACGGAAGGCTGTAGGCGTTGGTTGCCGACAGCGCTGTCTGCCTAGGATGTTCCAGTGACTAACAGCAAAAGGCAGAAAGAGAAGAAACTTCCCTTGACGCTCACGTTCATTCTGAATTTCGGGGCTGCCCTGTTGGTCCTGGTCTTGGTCCAGTTGTTCGTAGCGAAGATCTATCAGGTCCCCTCTGAGTCCATGGAGCGAACGCTCGAAGTCGGGGATAGGATCGTGGCCAACAGGATCGGCCTGCACTTTTCGGCACCGGAGAACGGCGACATCGTGGTTTTCAGCGAGCCAGGGGACTGGAACGACGCGAGCTCGGTCGAGAAGCCCTCGGCGTTGAAGAGCGTCGTCAAGGGAATCGGAGACGTGACAGGGGTTGGTCCGTCCAATACCCACTACCTGGTGAAGCGCATTATCGGCTCACCACTGGATACCGTTGAATGTTGCACCGCTGAGGGTAGCCTCCTGAGAAATGGCGAGCCAGTGGAAGAGCCCTATCTCTTCGAGGATTTCGAGTTCGTTTCCGGAAGTATCGACTGTACTGACGCAGCACGGTCTCCGAGGTGTTTTGGGCCAGTGAAAGTGCCGGAAGGGCACTATCTGGTGATGGGTGATCATCGGAGTCGGTCTGCTGACAGCGTTGCGGACTGCCGGATGCTGGCCCCGGGAGAGGGTAGCGAGTGCGCAAAATTCGTCCCGGAGGGGGATGTCGTCGGTGAAGTAGCAGCAGTGATTTGGCCATTTGGAAACCTAGGGCCCCCCTAGCCGCACGTCGTCGACGTGGCGGCGTCCCCATGGGGCGAGGCGTCCGAAGATCAGCTCTTCAGGAACTTGTGCCGACGCCTACTGTCCGGGGTCGATGCGGGTCAAGGGTGCCTCCGGCATCAACTGGTGCAGGACACTGATTCTTCCACGAGACCGCGACCTTCTAGATTCTCGAGGGTGGCCTCGACGATGAGACGCGCCTCGGGGTGTGGGCCGAATGCGAGGATCAAAGCGTCAGTTAATGATTCTGTGCTGGTCCACTTGGCTAGCGATTCCCAGATCATGGGACCTAGTCCGTCGAGGACGGTGAATTCCTGACCCTTCAACAGGGCCACGGATCCATCAATCATCAACGCATCATCGACACGGACTCGACGGTATCGCCCCGGCGCAGGAGGCACACTCTCGTCACCCTCCAACGGAAGTTCATGCCATGAGCCGTCATCTGGACCGTGGGCGGGTTGCGGTGATTCCAGATCTTTGACTAGCAGAGGAATGAGCTGCTCGGCCTCGGTGTACCTCACCGCCTGGACGCCTCCCAATGAATCCACGAGTGTGCAGAGAGCAGCCAGGCCCCGGGGAAGTTGCGCTAGTGAGGAACTTTCAGGGATGAGTCGTTCAAGCATTTCGAGCTTCGAGAGCTCAACGAAATAGGCGGAGTCCAAGCCCTGGTCCTTCACCCTGTCGAGGATGGCGAGACGGGAAAGTTCGGCATGGGCCACAGACGGGAGGAAGCCGAATTCATCAGGGGAATGCTGGTTCTTGGGGCGTGTCCCTGAATCAGAGAATAAAGAAAGCGGTTTCGGATAAGGGATCATCGATCGGCCGGTGGAGATAACCGTGGTTTCATCGGTGAGGTAGGACAGTGCCGTGCCTAGTTTTCGGGCCGCAGTCGTTTTGCCCGTGCCGCTGGGGGCTACCAAGGCGATGGCCTGCCCGGACCTTGGATGTGCAAGAGCCGCGGCGTGGAACATCAAGTATTCACCGCGGCAGGATTCGATGCCGATGCTTGTTGCGGTCCCGACAAGCAGCTCATGGAATAGTGCCCAGCTCATGTTCGGGTCACGTTTGATCACGGAGTGCGGAATGGAATCGCTATCGGATGCGTTTTCATCCGGAATCCACAGGCATCGATTCCACGTACGGCGCATCTCGTCCGCCTCCCCGGGCTTGAGGTCAGAAACCATGACGATAGCCCGCAGGACCTGCAATATGACCCTGCTGTCATCGGTGCGAAGGTCTGCTTGCTGAAAGTCGAGATTTAGGTGTTGCGCATTTGTACTGGTCACGCTGCCATTCTAGGAGTCTGCTGCGAGAGGGACAATTTGGCGGGGACTTTCTACTGTTGGTGGTCAGAACGTGGTGTTCGCCCGGCTGCTAGCCTGCATCTGATTCTTGAGTCGGGAAAGACGACGATGACGCAACCGGTTGGGAGTCATAAACACCCAGCCTGCCCGATGCGCCGCAAGGTCCCGTCTGCGCCGCAGCCAGCGGGGTATCTAGTTGAGGTATAAACCGTGGTGCCCTAGCCGCCCGCGGCGATGTCCCGCAGGGCTGCCAGATGCTGCTCCCAGGTCGCTCGTCCGTCGCGTGTGAGTGAAAACCAGGTCCGTGGGCGTTTGCCCACGAACCCCTTGCGGATCTTCACGATCCCTGCGGTTTCGAGTTGGGAGGCCTGACGGCTGAGGACGGAATCGCTGACCTGTAGATGGTCCCGCGCGACGGCGAATTCCGTTTCGTCGGTGCCGGCGATGGCCGCGACCAGAGAGAAGCGCACCGGGTGGGCCAGCTGGTCGGAGAGCTTCAGCCGAGGGTGCTCCTCGTTGCTGTCGGTTTCCGTGTTCATTTGCCCGCCTCCAGCCAGGCACCGATGACCGAGTTCAGCGTCAGTGCGGTGGCGATGACGATGGTGAACCACAGTTCGCCGGAAAACACGCTGGTCGTGAGAATGACACCGAGGGCCCACAGTCCACCCCAGATCGACATGAACGTCACCCAGCGCCGGGCGAAGCCTCGTTTCGTGGAGCGCCCGAAGACCAGCATGAAGGCCATGAGGATCCCGAGCCATATCAAGAGGGCGACGAGCGGCAGGACCACGGCGGACTCGTCGAATCGTCCGACGAACCAGAAGGAGATCATGGTCAGGGAACTGATGGCCCCGAGTCCCAGGAGCATGGTGATATGCGGCCAGCTGGCCCCGGCCCGGGAGGCGGACTCCAATCGGCTGGCCTCCTCCAGTAGGCCGCGTGCGGCTTCGGCGGTGGGAGGGGCGGGGGCGGTTTCCGGGAGCGGTTCCTGCGTCGCCGGTTCCAGGGACTCGCGGCGTGCGGCGGCAGTGGCCGCGGCGGAGGTGGAGGCCCAGACGGCGCCCAACAGGGCGCCGATGGACCCGGCCATGACCGGCAGTTGGGGTTTGCCGGTGATCAGGCCGAAGATGAACAGGCCCAGCATGCAGGCGATGCCGAGGGCAAAGCCGATCCATGCGTAGCGCTGGCCGTTGGCTGTCTTGTTCTCTGATGTTTGCATCTCGACTCCTGGGATGGGGCGGCTGGGCCGGAGAGCCCGACCACCTGATGCATTCAGCTTAGAAAGTACTTTCCATTCTTGCAAGTACTTTCTTGAAATGAATCAGATCCAGAGATCGGTGACGGACAGCGCCGCGGAGGCCAGCAGGTGACGCAGTGTGTTCACGGACAGGCCGATGACCGTATGCGGGTCCCCGTCGATGCCGGTGATGAAGGCCCCGCCTCGGCCATCGATCGTGAAGGCCCCGGCGCAGGGCAGCGGTTCGCCGGTGGTCACATAGGCCTCGATCTCCTCGTCGGTGACCTCGTCGAAACTGACCGACGCCGAAGTCACGGTTCCCAGGGTGGCCCCCGTGCCGCCGTCGTCTTCTTCAGTGCTGCGGTTGTCCACGAGCCAATGCCCGGTGTGCAGAACCCCGGTCCGCCCGCGCATCGCCTTCCAGCGTTCCGTGGCGACCTCGGCGGTATGGGGCTTGCCGTAGGACACCCCGTCGAGTTCGAAAACCGAGTCGCAGCCCAGGACCACGGCGCCATCTGCTGCCTCGAGGGCTGCCACCGATTCCGCCTTGGTCCGGGCCAGCAGCAACGCCATCGACGGTGCATCCAGGGAGCCACCCAGGCGCTCGACGGCCCCGGCCACGGCAGCGTCCTCATCGACATCGGAGACGATGGTCTCGAAACCGATGCCCGCGTCCGTCAGGATCCGGGCCCGCCCTGGAGACCGGGAGGCCAACACCAGCAGTGGCGGTTCCTCCTCGGTCACCTGGGCTACAGGATCGGCGTTGACGGTGTTGGGGGAGGAAGGGTCCATGCTCATGGCTCTACCGTAGTGCGTCGTCGGGGCCGTCGGCACGGTGCGCCGGATGGCGCGAACCCCCGGCGCCCGGCTCTTCGTGCCCATCGTGGTCCCCGCCATGGGGGCCATCGGAGTCGGGACCGGAGTCGGAGGTGTCGGAGGAACCTCCGGCCGTCCCTGGCGTGGCCAGCGCGGCGATCTTCGCGCCTTCGACGTCCACATCGGGAAGCACCTTGTCCAGCCACTTCGGGATGTACCAGGCGCGGCGGCCCAGCAGGTGCATGATCGCCGGGGTGATCGTCATCCTGACCACGAAGGCATCCAGCAGCACCCCGATTGCCAAGGCAAATCCGATCGCCCGGATCATCGTCAGCTCGGAAAAGATGAAGCCGGCGAAGACGCTAGTCATGATCAGTGCCGCGGAGGTAACCACCGGCGCGGAATGTGCGAACCCGGAGCGCACGGCGGCCCGCGGGCGCTGGCCGTGGACGAAAGACTCGCGCATGCCCGAGACCAGGAACACCTGATAGTCCATGGCCAGCCCGAAGAGGATTCCGATGAGCAGGATCGGCAGGAAACTCATGATCGGTCCAGGCGTCGCAACGCCGAACACCCCGGAGAGCCAACCCCACTGATACACCGCGACCGTGGCACCAAACGATGCCAAGAGGGACAGGAGGAAGCCCCCAGTGGCCAGTACCGGCACGATCACGGAGCGGAAGACCAGCAACAGCAGCACCAGGGAGAGGCCGACGACGATGCCCAAGTAGAGCGGCAACACCTCGGCGAGGCGTTCGGAGACGTCGATCTGCGCGGTGACCTGGCCGGTCAGGGCCAGATGCGAATCGGTCTCCGCTTCGATGGCCGTGGAGGCGTTGCGGATATCGGTGACTACCTGTTCGGTGGCCGGGTCGGCCGGACCCTCCTGAGGGACGATCTGCAGCACGGCGAGTGTGTTCGCGTCGTTGATGCCCACGGGAACCGCGGCGACGACGCCGTTGATGCCGCGCAGTTGATCGGCGATGTCCAGGTTCTTGGCCTCGGCTTCATCGGCGTCCAACCCTGCCGGCAGGTCCGCCAAGGCGATGATCGGTCCGTTGTAACCAGCGCCGAATTTATCGCTGAGCAGGTCGTATGCCTGGTGGGCGCTCGAATCGACAGGTTCAGCGCTGCCATCGGGAAGGGCAGTGCGTAGTTGCAGGGCCGGCACGGCCATGATGCCCAGCAGAAGAACGCCGACGACGCTCATGAGTACGGGGCGTTTGGTCACGAAGGCGCCCCAGCCGCGGTTGCCGGCGGCGTTGGGGTGGGCTGCCGAATCGGTGCCTTCGGAAGCGGGGGTGGCTTCCGGGGCGGTAGCTGCGGCGGCCTTGCGCCAAGCACGCTTGCTGACCAGCTTCGGGCCGATGATGCCCAGCAGTGCGGGTGTGAGCGTGATGGCGATCAGCACGGCCATGGCCACGGTGAAGGCCGCGGAGAGGCCCAGTACCGAGAGGAACGGAAGGGCGGGAACGGCAAGTGCCGACAGCGCGATGATGACCGTCAGGCCGGCGAACACCACGGCGTTTCCGCTGGTGCCGGTTGCCCGGCCGATGGATTCCTCGATTTCCATTCCGTCGAGGAGCTGACGGCGATGTCGGTGCACAATGAACAGCGAATAGTCGATGCCCACAGCCAGCCCGAGCATCAGTGCCAGCGCCGGGGTGATGGAGGCCATCTCGATCGCGCTGGACAGGGCGAGGGTTCCGCCGACACCGGCTCCGACACCGAGGACGGCCATAAGCAGTGGGAGGCCTGCGGCGACGAACGTCCCGAGCATGACCAACAGGACGACGGCGGCGATCACCAGACCGATGATCTCGGCCGAGCCGAAGATCGAGGAGATGTCCTGGACGATTTCCGTCGAATAGTCCACGTCGAGGCCGGTGGACGTCGCCTCGCCGGCAATGTCCTTGATCTCATCGCGGACATCGGGGGTCAGGGCGTCGGCCGAGCCGGTGAAGGTGACGTTGACGGCAACTGTCGTGCCGTCCTTGGAGACGAAGCGCATGCCTTCGGTGGACTCGGCCTGACGCTTGCCCAGGGCCAGATCCTTCTTGCCTTGTTCGAGCTCCTTCGCTGATTCTTCGAGCTTCTTCTCGCTCGCGGAGACCTTGGATTCCTTCGAGGAGAGCTGCTGCTCGGCGGCGTCGAGTTGTTCGGTCGTGGCGTCGATCTTGGCCTGGCCCTGATCAAGCTGCTTCTGGGTTGCCTCCAGCTTGGCGCGATTGGCGGCGAGCTGTTGCGGGGGGATGGCTCCTGCTTGAGCGGCGCCATCGAGTTCCGCCTTCGCATCCTTGAGCTCGGCGCGTCCGTCATCGATCTTGGCTTGTTCGGTTTCGAGCTTCTGGCGGCCGTCGGCGATCTCCTTCTTGGCGTCGGCGATCTGGTCCTTGCCATCGGCCAGCTGCTCGCGTCCGTCCTTGAGCTGGTCTTCTCCGTCGGTCAGCTCCTTTTTCGAATCGTCGAGTTTCTGCTGGGCATCATCTAGCTCCTTCTGCGTGGTGAAGGGGTTGGAAGCCTCACGAACGTCCGTGAGGGCTTCGAGCTCGTCGAGCGAGGAGGCGACGGCCTTCTTCTGCGCGGTGGTGAAGTTCTTCCCGTCCGAGGTCTGGTAGACGATTGAACCGCTGCCTCCGGAGAATTCGGGCATCTCCTTCTTGAGCTTGTCCAGCGCGGTCTGGGTTTCGGTGCCGGGAATGGAGAAGCTGTTGGTCAGGGTGCCCATGAAGGCGCTGGCCGACAGGCCGATCGCCAGGAGCCCGACGAGCCATGCAGAGATGACGGCCCAGCGGCGGCGGTAGGCCATGCGGCCGAGTTTATACAGGAAGGTGGCCATGGATCAGGCCTCTCGGATCTGGGCCGAAGCGGCCGGTACGTTCAGGGTGGGGAAGCCATCGCGGAGCTGGCTCAGTGCGGAGGTCAGGTTGTCCTGCAGGACAGTCAACGAGGCGTCGGAGAGATCGCCGCCGGCCTGTTCGATCCAGAAGTCGAAGGCGGCGCGACCCGCCCCGATGATGGAGTTCGCGAAGACCGAGGCGGTCAACGGGTCGGTAGCCGGCACACGGGCCACGATCGTCTCGACCAGGCGCTCGGCGCAGTTGTTCCAGGCCTCGAGTTCGAGGCGGTCCAACTGCGGGCTGCTGTGGGAGACCGCGACGAGTTCGGCCACGGGGCCCAACAGGCTGCGGTCGGCAATGCCGTTGAGTGCGTTCACCGCCGCCGACATGATCGGCAACTCACGTGGTTGGGCTTCGAAGAGCTGCAGGACGTGGTCCACGAAGGCCTCGGTGGGCCCGTTCAGGGCGGCTTCGAGGGAGGAGAAGTAGTTGAAGAAGGTGCGCCGCGAGACGCCGGCGGCTTCTGCCACGCGTTCGGCGGTCACTGCCTCGAAGCCTTCGGTGCGCAGCAGCGCCATGGCGGCGTCCACGATGGCGCCGCGGGTCGCTGTCTTGTTGATCTCGCGGCGCGATGGAGCGGTGGCGGATGGTTCGGGGAGCGGATTCACACTCTTTACACTACGTGCAAGTTTGCACGCCGTGCAAATTGTGGTTTATGACCGCGAGAGGCATGGACGAAGCGAAGCGGGGCTCCGCACTGCGTGATGGCAGTGCGGAGCCCCGAGGTGGTGAGCGTGCTGGACCTTAGCAGACGGAGGAGGCCTCAACCGGTGCCGTTTTCCGGGCTTCTTCCGTTTCGGCGGCTTCTGCCTCGCGGGCATCGTCGAACTCGTCGGCGAACGCGGTGCCGTTGCGCGGGGCGTTGTAGAGGTCGTGGTCCAGGATGCCTTCGCGTTTGGCGACGATCACCGGGATCAGTGCCTGTCCGGCGACGTTGACCGCGGTGCGGCCCATGTCCAGGATCGGGTCCACGGCCAGCAGCAGGCCGACGCCGGCCAATGGCAGGCCCAGTGTGGAAAGCGTCAGCGTCAGCATCACCACGGCACCCGTGGTCCCGGCGGTGGCTGCGGAGCCCAGGACCGAGACGATGGCGATGAGGATGTACTGGGTGACGTCCAGGTCGATACCGAAGAACTGGGCCACGAAGATCGCCGAGATGGCCGGGTAGATCGCGGCACAGCCATCCATCTTGGTCGTCGCGCCCAGCGGGACGGCGAACGAGGCGTAGCCGCGCGGGACTCCCAGGTTGCGTTCGGTGACGCGCTGGGTCAGTGGCAGCGTGCCGATCGAGGAACGGGACACGAAGCCGAGCTGGACTGCCGGCCAGACCCCTGAGTAGTAGGAACGCACGCCCAGGCCGTGGGCCTTGACCAAGATCGGATAGACCACGAAGAGCACCAGGGCCAGGCCCAGGTAGATGGCGATGACGAACTTGCCCAGCGCGCCCATGGTGTCCCAGCCGTAGGAGGCGGTCGCGTTGCCGATCAGCCCGACGGTGCCCAGCGGCGCCAGGCGGATGATCCACCACAGGATCTTCTGGATGATGGAGAGCAGCGAGGCGCTCAGATCCAGGAAGGGCTTGGCTGCGGAGCCGATCTTCAGTGCCGCGATGCCCACGGCCACGGCGATGACCAGGACCTGCAGGACGTTGAAGGACAGGCTCGTGGATACGTCACCGGATTCGGCGACCTTGCTGCTGGTTTCCAGGCCCAGGAAGTTCTCGGGGATCAGCCCGGTGAGGAAGGCCCACCAGTCGCCGGTCTTGCCGACATAGTCCTCCGGGGCGCTTTGGCCGGTGTTGACACCGGGGCGGATGAAGGTGCCTAATCCCATGCCGATCAGCACGGCGATCAGGGCGGTGATACCGAACCAGAGGATGGTCCGCCACGCCAGTCTGGCGGCGTTGGTGACCTGGGCCAGGTTGGCGATGGAAGCGACGACGGCGAAGAAGACCAGCGGGATGACCGCTGCGCGCAGCAGCGAGACGTAGCTGGATCCGATGGTGTCCAGGGTGGCGCCGAGGGCGTTGGGGGACTCGGAGGTGCTGCCGGTGTATTTGGCGACCAGTCCGAGGACGACGCCGAGAACCAGGCCTGCGACGATCTGGGGGCCGAAGGCGGTCACCCAGCGGGGCAAAGTGCGGTGGGGTTTGGTTGATGTGCTCACGGAATGACCGTAGGGCGGAAAGCTACACCCCGAAGAGTCGATATTTCACTTTATGACGCGGCCGTGTAGCGCTGCTGGGCCGGAACCGCCGCCGATCCCTTGTCCCGCAAGGGATCGGCGGGTTCATTCCCGATTTCGGTGTGGGGCATCCCGCTTTTCCGTTACCGGCTTCACGTGGGGCGCTGGTAGTTCTCCATCGAACTAGACGGCGACACTATGTAAGTAGGGTTACTATCTAATATGAATGAAATCGATTGGTCGTCCGAATTGGCGCGGGCGGCCTTGCCGCAAGCGGTGCTTGCACTGCTTAGGGCCGGGCGGCAGCACGGATACGCCATGATCAAGGTCCTGCACGGCAACGGGTTCGAACGACTCAAGGGGGGCACCCTGTATCCACTTCTACGGCGGCTCGAGGAACAGGGGTTGGTCGACCACCAATGGGAGCAACAGGAGGCGGGCCCGGGACGCAAGGTTTTCGCCCTGACCCCCCTCGGAGCGGCAGAACTCGAACGAGGACACGCTGCATGGGAGCACATGACCGAAAATTTGGCTTTTCTTCGAACAGTACGACGGGACGCATCATGACCTACGAGCACGAATTGGCCTACTATCTGCGCCTGCGAGGGCTCCAGGAGAGGCAGGTGTCCGAAGTGATCGAGGAGATCCACGCGCACCTAGCGATCTCCGGAAATACAGCGGAATCCGAGTTCGGAAAATCTGTAGACTATGCAGAGAGCTTCGCAGAGGTGAAGCGGCGGTCGCCGGGCGTTCATGTGATCACGACCGCGGGCGTACTAGCCATCGGCTATGTTGCCGCCGTGTTGGCGCTGGGCGCGTGGACCGATGTCGACGTCAGGGCATTGACGGGGCCGGTGATGTTGTGGCCGGCCCTGGCCGTCCTGGTTGCGGGCGTACTGGGTGGTTTTCTGACCGACTACCTGCGACCACCGCCCCGCCTGGGTCGGCGCTGAATAGGCACGACGCCGGGAGCCTGATAGGAGTCCCGGCGTCGTCCGCGGTGGTTCAGTTGCTGGGCAACGCTGTTCAGTTGGCGGGCAGCAGGGCCCGGCGTAGGGTGTCCAAACCGACGGATCCCATGTTCAGCGCCTGGCTGTGGAAGGCCTTGAGGTCGAAGTCATCACCTTCGGCATCGCGGCGGGCATCGCGGATCTGTTCCCAGAGACGCTGTCCCACCTTGTAGGAAGGCGCCTGGCCGGGCCAGCCGAGGTAGCGGGTGAACTCGAACCGGCGCTGGCCTTCGGAGATGTCCAGGTGCTTGGAGAGGAACTCGTACCCCTTCTCGGGGGTCCACGGGCCGCTGCCCCATTGGGACGGCATCTCCAGCTCGAGGTGGACGCCGATGTCGAAGAGGACGCGGGCGGCACGCATCCGCTGCATGTCCAGCATGCCCATATGGTCCCCGGGGTCTGCGAGGTAGCCCAGATCCAGCATTAGGCGCTCGGCGTAGAGAGCCCAGCCCTCACCGTGGCCGGAAACCCAGCAGGCATTGCGGCGCCAGTTGTTCAGGGTGTCCTTGCGGTAGGTGGCGGTGCCGACTTGCAGGTGGTGGCCCGGCACCCCCTCGTGGTAGACCGTGGTCGTCTCGGACCAGGTGGTGAAGTCGTCCTCACCGGCAGGAACGGACCACCACATGCGGCCTGGACGGCTGAAGTCGTCGGAGGGGCCGGTGTAGTAGATGCCGCCTTCCTGCGTGGGGGCGATCATGCATTCGAGGCGCCGCATGGTCTCGGGGATCTCGAAGTGGACGCCCTCCATGGCCGCCACTGCGGCGTCGGCCTTTTCCTGCATCCAGGCCTTCAGCGCTTCGGTGCCCTTGAGCTGGCGCAGCGGATCGGAGTTGAGGATCTCCTTGGCTTCGGCGATGGAGGCGCCTTCCTTGATCTGTCCGGCCACCATCTCCTGTTCGGCGATGAGCCGGTCCAGTTCAGCGACGCCCCAGTCATAGGTCTCGTCCAGGTCGATCTCGGCACCGATGAACTGCCGTGAGCACAAGGCGTAGTACTCCCTGCCCACGGCGTCCTTGGCGGGGGCGGCAGGGAGGAGTTCGGTTTCGAGGAAGTCAGCTAGACGGGCATATGCTGCTGCTGCCTCTGCCGCATGGGTGGTCAGCTCATCACGCAGGGCTGCTGCCGGTTCGCCGGCGGAGGTGGGTGCCCCGGCGGCGAGGGAAGTGAAGAAGCCGCCTTCCTTGGCATAGTTGCGGGTCTGTTCCATGACGATCCGTACCTGGCGCTGGGCCGCCACGTGGCCCTCGTCGCGGCTCTTGCGCAGCGAGGCTGCATAGCCGTCGATGGCTGCGGAGACATTGGCCAGACGACCGCTGATGTGCTGCCACTGCTCGGTGGTGTCGGTAGGCATCAAATCGAAGATGGCACGGATGTCCTGGGCCGGGCTGGCGATGTTGTTCAGCTGGGTGATCCCGGTGGCGTCGAGTTCTAGGTCCAGGCCGAGCCGTTCGCGCATGGCATCGAGGGTGATGGCATCGACGTCGTCGATCGGCTCGAGGCCTTCGAGCGCCTTCAGCGTGGTGCGGACTGCCTCGACATAGGCCTGTTGGCCGGCAGGGGAGTAGTCGGAATATCCGGTCTCGTGGCCGGGGATGCCCAGCGAGGTGGCGAAGTCGGGGGCAAGTTCGATGAGGCGGTCGAAGAACCCATCGGCGACGGCATCGATGGCGCTGGGGGCACGGGTGGCTGAGGATGTGGCGTTGGTCATAGTGCACAGCCTAGCCGCATGTGAAGCCTGTGTTGAAGATCGGGCCTACCGGTTTCGATAGCCGCGGCCGGACTAAGCCTTGAACCACCGACCAGCGATGAGTTCTTGGATCGCTGCTTGAACTCTTGAGTAAACGAGGGCCGGGCACTGTACAGAGCCCGGCATCGCTGCCGAGGATGTTCCACGATGGCCCTTGTGATGCCGTTATCCGGCTGGTGAAGGATGCCTCAGGCTCGCTGAGGTGGTGGACGATCAGCGGCGAAGAGCTTCTCCCGGGCCTGTTGCCGGGGCCAGGCATCGGGTAGGTGCAGACGCATTTTCCTTGCGTTGGAGGCAATGCGGGCCGGGACGTTGACCAGTTTCGCTCGAATCGTGCCGGTCCTGGCTTTTCGAATTTCCCGGCGGCCCGGGTCGGTTGTAGGCCATGACCGCGATGGCCTGCCACGCATTGTTCGCACCGAAATGCCCCGACGGCAAGTGCGCCAAGGAACTGTCTTTGAGGTCGGCGTTCACCTGCTCGATGTTCGTGTGACCGCGGTGAAGGGTATTTCGGCAACCTCGGCCTCCGAGATCCAGGTGTTCGCCGCGCCCTTGCGCAGGCGTTGGGCTAGAACCACCGGGACGGTGTCTTTCGTGGAGGCGATGGCCAGCACCGCGTTGAGTCCGCGGACTCCGAGGGCTCCTGGTTTCCCAGCAGGGGTACCTGCTCGGCGAGGCTTCCCAAGAAACGGGACGCGCCCGCGTCGAGCTGGCGGACGTGCCCGAAGGTGAAGGACCGCAGGAGAGATCCCAGGGGCCAGGGGGCGTAGCAGGAGGAGAAGAGCCGTTTCGTCCCGCCGTGGCGCAGCACGGCCATGTCATCTGTGGAATCCGCGCCGGCGACCATCCCGGCAACCAGTGCCGCCATCTTGGATCCGGCGCTGGCGCCCTTGTCCGTAGGCACCGTGAGCCGTGCATCGACCAGTTCATGCAGGTCCGCGTTGCGGGCCAGTTTCAGGACCGGAACCAGCCCGGAATCGGCGATGAGGTTCGGCTCATCGAATGAAACTGACACTGCGGCGGGACTGTGGGAATTTTGTTCTGTGGCAAGTTCAATTTTCCCTGAAAAGACGGGCATCTCCTCGTCGCTGACGCCGTGCGCCACCTGAGCCCGTCGGTGGATCGAGGCCTAGCCGCGGCCGCTGCGCCAGGGGCCCGGTTGGCCTTCCAGATGACGGCGCTGCCAGGCCTGGTTGCGCATCACTTCGCGGCGCGAGGTCGCCGCGTCGTTGTCCTCTGGTTCCTTGCCATCGCCCGGAAGGGCAGCCAGCACCGCGGTCAGGGCGGCCACTTCGACGTCGTCCGGGTTCCCCCGGACCACCTGGAACAGCGGCACCGAAGCATCGGCGTCGTTCTGGTGGCGAGCGGGCCCGGTCACAGCGGGATGTTCCCGTGCTTCTTGGCCGGCAGCGAGGCGTGCTTATCGCGTAAGGCACGCAGCCCGCGCACGATCTGCGTCCGGGTGTCCGAGGGGGCGATGACGGCATCGATGTAGCCGAGTTCGGCCGCCTGGTAGGGGTTGAGCAGCTCGGTTTCATAGTCGTCGATGATCTGGGTGCGGCGGGCTTCGACGTCCCCGCCCTCGGCGGAAACTGCTGCCAGATCGCGGCGGTAGAGGATGTTCACCGCGCCCTGGGCTCCCATGACACCGATCTGCGCGGTGGGCCAGGCCAGGTTCAGGTCGGCGCCGAGCTTCTTGGAACCCATGACGATGTAGGCGCCACCGTAGGCCTTGCGGGTGATGACGGTCAGCTTGGGGACGGTGGCTTCGGCGTAGGCATAGAGTAGTTTGGCGCCGCGGCGGATGATTCCCTGGAACTCCTGGTCCTTGCCGGGCAGGAAGCCCGGCACGTCCACCAGGGTCAGGATCGGCAGGCCGAAGGCGTCGCAATGGCGCACGAAGCGGGCGGCCTTCTCCGAGGCAGCGATATCCAGGGTGCCGGCGAACTGCATCGGCTGGTTGGCGACGATGCCGATGCTGCGCCCCTCCACGCGGGCATAACCGATCATCACGTTCGGCGCGTAGAGCGACTGCATCTCCAAAAACGCGCCGTCGTCGACGATGTGTTCGATGACGGTGCGCATGTCATAGGGCTGGTTGGCCGAATCCGGGATGAGTGTATCGAGGTCCAGATCCTCGTCGGTGACCGAGAGCTCCTCCTCGAACTCCGTCGGCGGTGCCTCGGTGAGGTTGTTGCTGGGCAGGTAGTCCAGCAGTTCCTTGACGAAGTCGATGGCATCTGACTCGTCGGTGGCCAGGTAGCTGGCGGTTCCGGTGTTGGCGTTGTGCTGGCGGGCCCCGCCGAGTGTCTCCATATCGACTTCCTCGCCAGTGACCGTCTTGATGACGTCCGGACCGGTGATGAACATGTGGCTGGTCTTATCCACCATCACCACGAAATCGGTCAGGGCCGGGGAGTAGGCGGCGCCGCCGGCACAAGGGCCGAGGATCAGTGAGATCTGCGGGACGACGCCGGAGGCGTGGACGTTGTTGCGGAAGATGTCGGCGAACATCGCCAGCGAGGCGACGCCCTCCTGGATGCGTGCTCCGCCGCCGTCGTTGATGCCCACGACCGGGCAGCCATTGCGCAGTGCGAACTCCTGGACCTTGACGATTTTTTCGCCGTTGACCTTGCTCAGTGAGCCCCCGAAGACGGTGAAGTCCTGGGAGTACACGGCCACGAGGCGGCCATCGACCGTGCCGTGGCCGGAGACGACGCCGTCGCCGAGGGGGTGCTTGGCGTCCATGCCGAATGCCGTGGAGCGGTGCACTGCCAGTGCGTCGAATTCGACGAAAGAGTCCTCGTCCATGAGCTGTTCAATGCGTTCGCGGGCGGTGTTCTTGCCGCGGGCGTGCTGCTTCTGGACCGCTTCCGGGCCGGAGGGGGTCTGCGACTGCGACTGCCGGCGCCGGAATTCGGCGATCTTGCCCGCGGTGGTGGACAGGTCGATCTGCTCGTCCGGTGTCTGGAGGCCGGTCTCGCTCATGCGGGAGACTCCCGTCTGTTTGAAAGTAGTAGGAATGGCACAACAAGCGTGCCCTCAAGGTCAGTCTAGTGACGTGCTGCGCCGTGTCGGCTGTAGGAACCCTACAAAGTCGCCGCGTGGCGCTCGGGTGGTTCCGGTCAGAGACCTCTTGTTACTGACGGGTAACCTTTGTGGGGGATGTCCCGTAGGCTGGGGCCATGACCGAGTCACCAGCATCCCAGAACCCCGCAGTCGACGCCGCCGACGGAGCCCGCCCCTTCGCAGGACGCACGGTCCTGATGAGCGGTGGAAGTCGCGGCATCGGACTGGCCATCGCCCTGCAACTGGCAGCCGGCGGAGCGAACATCGCCCTGATGGCCAAGACCGCCACGGCCCACCCGACCCTCGAGGGGACTGTCTACACGGCAGCGGAGGCGATCCGCGCTCACGGCGTCGGCGCCCTACCGATTGTGGGCGACGTCCGCAACGACGACGATGTGCAATCGGCCGTCGATGCCACCGTGGCCGAATTCGGAGGCATCGACATCGTCGTGAACAATGCTTCGGCGATCGATCTCTCCACCACCGATGCGGTCTCGATGAAGCGTTACGACCTGATGCATGACATCAACGTCCGCGGCACGTTCCTGCTCTCCAAGCTGAGCCTGGAGGCACTGCGCCGCTCGGAGAACCCGCATATCCTCACCTTGTCCCCACCGCTGAACCTGGACCCGAAATGGGCCGGCGCCAACCTCGCCTACACCATGGCCAAGTACGGGATGAGCATGACCACGCTCGGCCTGGCCGAGGAGCTGCGCGGCGACGGGATCGGCGTGAACTCGCTGTGGCCGGCCACGCTCATCAACACCGCAGCCATTCGGAACATGCCCGGTGGGGAGAAGCTGATCCTCGGGGCACGCAAGGAGGCCATCGTCGCCGATGCCGCAGCGGCCATCCTGGCCCGGCCGGCGGGTGAATGCAGCGGGAACTTCTTCATCGACGAGCAGGTCCTGCGGGGCGAGGGGGTCACCGACTTCAGCGGATACAGCATGGGGGCACCGGAGGACCAGTTGGTTCCCGACATGTTCCTCTGAGCCGGTACCGACGCAGCGGACTAGGCTGGAAACCATGAACGAATCCGCCGCCCTGCGTGCCCCCCTGGATGCCGAGGCTCTGCGCCGTGATCTGGTCGCCCCCGGGACCATTGCCCGGCTGGACGTCGTGGAGTCCACGGGATCGACCAATGCCGACTTGGCCGCTGCCTTCGCCGCTGCTCCCCAGGAGTGGCCGCAGATCAGCGTGCTGGCCACCGACTTCCAATCCGCAGGAAAAGGGAGGATGGACCGCAGCTGGCAGGCCCCTGAACGCAGCTCGTTGGCGGCGAGCCTGCTCTTCCGCCCGGCCCCCGGAGGTCGGCCCGCCACCGCCGAGACCTACGCCTGGATGTCCATGCTCTGCGCCACGGCGCTAACCGAGACACTGCGCGAATACGCCGGTGTCCCCGCTGAGCTGAAATGGCCCAATGACGTGATCGTCTCCGGCAGCAAGATCGCCGGCGTCCTGGCGCAACTGGTTCCCGCCCCCGGAAGTTCAGCCGTCGTGGTGGGTTCGGGGGTCAACGTCACCCTGGACCGGGAGGAACTACCCGTGCCCACCGCCACCTCGCTGCTCCTTGAAGGGGCGCGGACCGTGAACACGACGGCCCTGCTGGGCGACTACCTGCGCCGGGTCTCGCGGCTCTACACCGGGTTCCTGCGGGCCGGCGGCCGGGCGGGGGACGCGATCGACAACGGCGCCACCCTGCTCGAGCGGGTCGCCCGGACCATGGCCACGATCGGGGCGACCGTCAGGGCCGAACTACCTTCAGGCTCCACCCTCGAAGGCACCGCCGTCGGGTTGGAACCCGACGGGGCGCTGAACGTGAGGATGGCCGACGGAACGACCACGGCCATCCGTGCCGGCGACGTCGTGCACCTGCGTCGCGCCGACGGACGCTACGCCTGATCCGGGCCACCGGGTCTCCCGCCTAGAATTGGAACCGACGTGGGGGAGCGACGCCCAGGTGATGGAAGGAAGAGTGGATGAGGCTGCGGCTGGCAGAGAACGAGTGGGTGATCGTCAAAACCCGTGCGCACCGTCGTGTCCTGAACCGTCCCGCCGTCGTCCTCGTCATCCTGGCAGCCCTGAGCGCCTTCGCCCTGGGCACCCTGACCCGCAGCGACCTGCCGGACGCCGTCGTGGAGACCGTGCCGTTGCTGCAGGTGGTCATTCCGATCGTGGCTGGAGTGCTCCTGCTGGCCTGGTGCATCATCCCGATGGTTCGATGGAGACGGACCCTGGTCTTTTTGACCAACGAACGGATCGTGGTGCGCCGGGGTGCCGCAGCCAAGAACCAGTGGGAGTTGCCGCTGGCCTTCGTGCGGACCCTGAAGACCAGCCAGAAGCTGTTCGAACGGGCGAGCGGTTCGGGGGCCCTGGTGCTGGAGACGGCCAACGGGCCGGTACGCATCCCGCATCTGCCGCGGATCGAGCGGATCAGGGAGCTGGTGGTGACCGCCATTGAGCGTTTACCCAGAACCATGGGGTTCGATGGTGTAGGAAGTAGTACAGAGGAACACGTGGATGGGATCGGACATGGATGATGGGCAGGACGACGGTGGTCAGCGGGCGGAAAGCGCCGCAACACCGGGCCGGGAGCCCCTGCCCAGAACCGCGGCCCTACCTATTCTGCCGCTGGCCCCCTGGCAGCGGACCGAGGAATCCACGGATGGGCAGGATCCCGTCGAGCAGGAAGCAGTGGAAGAAGGACCGGTTGAGCCCGTCACGGACCGGTCCGACCCGGACAGCGCCGACCTGGAACCGCCCGATCATGGATCACCGTCTGCGGAGACTTCCACCGGGAGCCTGCCGCAGCTGAGCCCCGATGCCGGCCCGGAAACCCGGGCCCTGCCGCTGGCCCAGGCGTTGGAACGCGAAAAGGTCAAGGAATCCGCCCAGGACCTGGAGAAGCTGTTGCTCGGGGCCAAACGCACCATGCGCCGTCGCGAGGCGGCCGCCGCGGCGGGGATCTCGCTGCTCAGCGCCCGCAAACTCTGGCGCGCCCTGGGCTTCCCCAACCTCGGGGACGACGACGTCGCCTTCACCGAGGTGGACCTGGAAGCCTTGCGCACGATCGTGGGCAACGTGCGCAGTTCGGTGCTGACCGAGGAAGCCGCGGTCTCCATCACCCGGTCGATCGGGCAGATGACCGACCGGATGGTCGTTTGGCAGATCGAGGCACTGGTGGAGGACATGGTCCAGAACCAGGGGGTCAGCGACCCCGAAGCCCGGCGACGGTTGGTGGACCGCCTCCCGGATCTGGTGGATCCGCTGGAGAAGCTCCTGGTCTATTCCTGGCGCCGCCAGCTGAACGCTGCGGTCCACCGGTTGGGGGTCCGCGCCGAAACGGGGCTGGCCTCCAGCGAAGAGGGCCGCGACGGCAGCGAGGACGACGCCCCGTTGCCGTTGGCCCGCGCCGTAGGCTTCGCGGACCTGGTCTCCTACACCTCGCTGTCGCGCCGGATGAACGAACGCACGCTGGCCCAGACCGTGCAGCGCTTCGAGAACAAATGCGCCGAGATCATCTCCATCGGTGGGGGACGGCTGGTCAAGACCATCGGCGACGAGGTCCTCTTCATCGCCGAGACCCCGCAGGCCGGGGCCCAGATCTCGCTGACCTTGGCCACCGAATTCGCCGACGACGACTTCCTGCCCAAGGCGAGGGTCTCCATCGTCTGGGGGCGCATCCTCTCCCGGCTGGGTGATGTCTACGGGCCCACCGTGAACCTGGCCTCGCGGCTGACGGCGCTCGCGGACCCCGGCACGGTCTGGACTGATTCCGTCACCGCGGGCACCTTGGAAGGCGACGACCGCTTCGTCCTGGACCCCCAACCGACCACGCAAGTGCGCGGTTTCGGCGATATCAACCCCGTGGTCCTGTCCATGGGGGAGGGCGCCGGGCTCGTCCTGGACTGACCTCGAGTTGGCGGGAGGGGGAGTTCTCCCCATGTCAGGGTTTTCTTCCATCCGTTAGGATCTAGGGTGGCTGGTTCTGCTTCCCGCTGGGGGCCGAACAAAATCTGACGTTGATGAGGAACTACACGTATGTCCCGATGGGGTGCGAATCCGGGCAAAAGCACGGGTTTCAAGGTGGCAGCCGTGTCAGCGGTCTCCGCCTTGGCGATCACCGGGGCCGTCATCTATCCGGGATTCAAGACCGCTGACGTCGATCTGAACGACGGCGGCGTCTGGGTGGTGAACAAGGAACTCAACAAGGTCGGACACCTCAACTACGAGTCCAAGGTGCTCGACGGCGGGGTGCTGACCCCGTTGCCCGATTACGATCTCGAGCAGGATGCCGAGCATGTCTTCGTGCGCAACCTCGACCAGGGCGCCTTGACCACGATCGACCCGGCGATGGTCCAGTTCGCCGACGACAACGCCCTGCCTGCCAACTCCTCCTTCTCCTACGGTTCCGGGGTCGTTTCGGTCACCGACGCCGACCACGGCATCGTCTATGCCACCGCCACCGAGCACCTCGGGTCCTTCGCCTCCCAGGACACCCCTCCGTTGCTCGATGCCAAGGGCCAGGTCCTCACCGCCGTCGGCGCCGACGACACGGTATGGGCCGTCGACGTCGAGGCGCAGAAGTTCTTCAGCTGGGTCCCGGAATCGGACGGCAGCTTCACCCAGGACAGCGAACAGGACGTCGAGGCGCTCGGGGATGCCTCCGCGGCACAGCTCAGCGTCGTCGGGGACACCGCGGTGCTCTTCGACGAGAAGACCGGACGGGTCACGATGTCCACGGGCAAGACCAGCACCGTCGTGGACCCGGAGGGGGGCCAGCTCCAGGCCCCCGGACCCGATACCGACCATGCGGTGATCGCCCTGGGCAATAAATTGGCGGATGTCCCGCTGGGAGGAGGGGACGCCGACTACCTGCCATTGGAAGCCGGCGGGACCGCCATCCAGCCGGTCAGGGTCGGGGAGTGCACCTACGCCGCCTGGCAGTCAAGCGCCCAATACGTGCGCGATTGCGACGACGACTCCCAGGACGTGAACCGGCAGGTGCCCGATCTGCCGGCCGGCTCGGATCTGCAATTCCGGGTCAACCGCGACGTCGTCGTGCTCAACGACGTCACCTCCGGCCAGGTGTGGCTGGTCAACGACGGCATGCAGATCGTCAGCAACTGGAGCGATCTGGAGCCGCCCAAGGGCAAGGGCGAGGCGAAGAAGGAGGACTCCAAGGAGGTCACCGACGCCATCGAACTGCCCAACCGGACCGAGAAGAACAAGAAGCCCATCACCAAACCCGACTCCTTCGGCGTCCGGGCAGGACGCACCACGGCCCTTCCGGTGTTGTTCAACGACGTCGACCCCGACGGCGACCTGCTGACCGCTTCGTTGGAAGGCAAGCAGCCCACGATGGGCACCCTGCAGCAGATCAACGACGGCACCGGGTTCCAGATGGTCGTCCCCGAGGACGCCACCGGCAGCACCTCCTTCACCTACCGGGCCAATGACGGCCGGGGCGGCGAGGCGACGGAAAAGGCCACCGTACGGGTCGTCCCCGAGGACGAAAACCACAAACCCAGCCAGGAACGGGTCACCACGCTCCGGGTCCAACAAGGCGAATCGGTCACCCAGAACATCCTGAGCGACTGGATCGACCCCGACGGCGACGACCTCCAGCTGCTGGGCGGTTCCAGCGATGACAAGGACGTCATCCGCGTCCGCCCCGATGGCGCCTTGACCTTCCAGGACAACGGCAAGAAGGCCGGCCGCAAGGAAATCACCGTGCAGGTCTCCGATGGGCGCGAGGGCGCCCAGGGGCGTGTCGTGGTGGAGGTCCTGCCCAAATCGGCGACCCCGCCGGTGACCGCGACCGACCATGTGACGGCGAACGTCGGCGAGGAGGTGACGTTCTCCCCGTTGAAGAACGACGCCGATCCCGGCGGGGCGGAGCTGCGCCTGGCCACCGTCGAATCGGTCAACGGCGTGGACGTGGACAGCAACCCCGACACCGGCACGGTCACCATCCGCGGGGAACGCACCGGGACCTTCTATGCCAAATACGTGGCCACCAACGGCCCGGCCAGTGCCCCCGGACTGGTGCGCATCGACATCAAGGATCCCGAGCAGAACTCCGGCAACCCGGTCGCCGTCCGCGATGTGGCGCTGCTGCCGGCGGGCCAGGACGTGCTGGTGAACGTGCTGGGCAACGACTCCGACCCTGCCGGGGGGGTCCTGGTCCTCACCGGGGCCGAAGCCCCCGACGACGCGCCGTTCACCGTCTCGGTGGAACGCAACAGCTTCGTGCGGATCACCGATGTGCGTGGACTGACCGAACCGATGAAGGTCCAGTACACGGTCTCCAACGGCAGCGGGGTCTCCACCGGGGAGATCAACGTGATTCCCGTTCCGGCACCACCCAAACTCGATCCGCCCCGACCGAACACCGACGACGTCGTCGTCCGGGCCGGTGACGTGGCCACGGTCGATGTGCTGGAGAACGACCTGCACCCCAACGGCGCGGATCTGACCCTGCTCCCCGAACTGAAGGAAGCCGACGACCTGGGAGCGGGATCGCTGATCAGCGTCGCCGATGACACCGTCCGTTTCCGTGCCGGTGAATTCGACGGCAAACCACATAACGTCTCGGCCGTCTATACCGTGGCCGGACCCGACGGGCAGGAAGCCAACGCCCGGGTGAACTTCCACGTGAAGCCGGTGGACGTGGCCGATAACGCCCCGCCCTCACCCGAACAGATCGTCGGACGGGTCTTTGCCGGCGGGACCACCGCCATCGCGGTCCCGTTGGGCGGAATCGACCCCGATGGGGACTCGGTGACGCTCGTCCAGCTCGGGGGTGCCCCGAAGCTGGGCTCGGCGAAGGTCAAGGGCTCGGCGATCGAATACACGGCCAGCAAGAACTCCAGCGGTACCGACGTGTTCTCCTACGTCGTTGAAGACCGGTTGGGGGCCCGGGCGACGGGCACCGTCATGGTCGGCGTCGCCCCGCTGTCCAACACCAATAATCCGCCGGTGGCCGTGAACGATTCCATCACGGTGCGTCCCGACCGGCCCGTGGCCGTGGACGTCATGGACAACGACACCGATCCGGACGGCGACCAGATCACCCTCATCGACGATCTGCAGACCTCCAACGGCGTCGACGCGAAGGTCTCCAACGGGCGGATCGTGGTGACCTCCCCGAAACAGAAGGGCTCCTTGTCCGTCAGGTACAAGATCACCGATGGTCGGGGCGGGACCGCCAGCGCCACGTTGACCGTCGAATCGGATCCCGAAGCCAAGCTGCTGGCCCCGATCGCCCGCGACGATCATGCCTCGATGCAGGAGGTCGTCGGCAAGGACGACGTCACCCTGCCCATTCTCGAGAACGACGAGGACCCCGATGGGCGCATCGACGATCTGAAGGTCACCCTGCCGGATGAGCCGGCCACGGCCCACGTCACCAAGGACAACCAGCTCAAGGTCAAGCTCGGCGACGACTCCCAGGTCATCGCCTACACGATCACCGACCAGGACGACCTGTCTTCCACGGCCTTCGCCATCGTCCCGGGCGTCGGCGGCGCGCGGCCGGTGCTGCGCAGTGACAAGCCCCAGGAAGTGATGGCCGGGGAGAGCCTGAAACTCGATCTCGAAGATCTGGTCCAGGTCCGCGACGGCCACCGGCCCCGGTTGACCGATGAATCCAAGGCCTCCTCGGTTCCGGAGAACGACGGGGAACTGGTCCGCTCGGCCACGGAACTCACCTTCAAGGCCGCCGAGGACTATTCGGGCCCCGCCTCGGTGACCGTGGAGGTCACCGACGGGTCCGGGCCCGACGACCGCGATGGCCTGGACAGCATGATCTCCATCCCGATCAAGGTGCTGCCGCGTCCGGAGGACAACGAACCTCCGACGATCCAGTCCAATTCGCTCGACGTGGCCCAGGGGGAGGACCCTGCCCGGTTGGATCTGAGCCAGATCGCCAGCGACCCCGACGAGGACGAGCTGGAGTTCTCCGTCGGGGAACAGGACCTCGAGGGGGTGGAGACCCAACTCGTGGACGGCCACTTCCTCACCGCTTCCGCCGACGTGAAGACCCCCAAGGGCACCCAGGGATCGGTGAAGGTATCGGTGACCGACGGGCACAACGACGCGGTCTCGGCGAACATCACCTTGAACGTGCTCGCCTCCACCCGTGAACTGCCCGATGCCGTGGACGACACCGTCAAGGACGCGCACCAGGGCAGGACCGAGACGGTCCCGGTCCTGGAGAACGACCACAACCCGTACGCGGACCAGGGCCCTCTGGAGATCATCAGCGTCACCGGCGAAGAGGGCGAGGGCACGGCGGAGATCCGCGGCGACCAGCTGGCCATCACCCCGGCCGAGGACTTCGTGGGGACGTTGCGCGTCCTCTATACGATCGGGGACATCACCGAGGACCCGGACCGCCAGGTCAACGGCACGGTGACCCTGAACGTCAAGGGCAAACCCGAGGCCCCCGGCCTGCCGCTGGTCGAATCCACCGGTGATTCCAAGGCCGTGCTGAGTTGGGATGCCCCGTCCAACAACGGCTCTCCGATCGAGTCCTATACGGTGACCGGCGACGGCGTGGAGCAGAACTGCGACACCACCACCTGCACGATCACCGGGCTGGAGAACGACCACGTCTACAACTTCTCCGTGACCGCCACCAACGCGGTGGGCGAATCAAGTGCCTCCGCGTCCTCGGCCGATGCCCGGCCCGATGTCGAACCGGAGCAGCCGGCCGCACCGAACAGCACCTCGGGGGACGAGCAGGCGACGGTGAACTGGGACAAGCCGGTCAGCCACGGCTCGGCGGTGACCAGCTACACGCTGGAGATCTCCCCGGCACCGGCCACCGGGGTCAGCCAGGTCACCGGGGTCACCGGGACCAGCCACACCTGGAAGGGCCTGAAGAACGGGGTCTCCTACCAGTTCCGGGTCAGGGCGGTGAACAAGGCGGACAAGCCTTCGCAGTGGAGCAGCTATTCGGCCTCGGTGATCCCTGCAGGCAAGCCATTCCAACCCAACGCCCCCGTCGCGGTCCGTGCCGATTCGGCGGTCAACGGCGGGGTGGTCGACGTGAGTTGGAAGGCCCCCGGGAACAACGGGGCACCCATCCAGGGCTACACGCTGAAGGTGAAGGAGGGAGGATCAACGGTCAAGACCATCGGGGGGATCTCCTCGGGGACCACCCAGCAGACGGTCACCGGCCTGAAGACCACCGGGTCCTACAGCTTCTCCGTCACAGCGAAGAATAAGGTCGGCACGTCGCCGTCGAGCGGCAAGTCCACGGCTGTCACCCCCTATGGCCGGCCCAAGGCCATCGGCAAACCCAAGGCCTCGGCCACGGGAACGAATAATAAGGTCAAACTCTCGTTCAAGAAGCCCGGCGCCAATGGTTCCTCCATCACCGGCTACCAGTACTCCACCGACGGCGGCTCCTGGAAGAAGCTCGGAGGGCCCGGCTCGGTCATCACCACCAATGCCAATGGTTCCTCCCACTCCTGGAGAGTCCGCGCGCTCAACGCCGCCGGTGCCGGAGACGTGAGCCCCGGATCGAACAGCACCAGCTCCTACGGCCCGCTGCGTGACGGCAGCGGACGCTCGGCCTCCCACGGAGATAAATGGGTCAAGTTCAAATGGAATTCGAGGGCCTCGGACTATGCCAATGGCCGGCCGGTGACGCTCACGGCCAGCATCAACGGGAAATCCACACCCAATGACGGGAGCCAGAAGGTCGACGTCGGCTGGGAGGGGACCCGGAAACTGACCATCAAGGCCACCGATTCCGCGGGGAAGCATTCGCTGAGCAAGTCGCTCAAGGAAACCTCGAATAAGAAGCCGCCGCCCCCGGACCCGCCCAAGCCATCGGTCAAGCTGATTGCAGGCAAGCCGGTCTCTGATCCACGCTGCGCACAAGACTGCTACATGTTGAAGGTCAAACTGAAGAACTTCACCGGCAAATACGCGGGAACGTGGACGGCCAATTGTCATGACGACGGCGGCAGCAACCGGTTCAACGACTACCAGTCGAAGGTGCCCGTCAATGGTAAGACGACCCAGGAGCTCACCTGCTTCCACGGCGCCAACCACCAAATGCCGATCTCGGTGGAGCTCTTCAAGGGCGGCCTGACCGTCTGGTCGGATGACGTCACCAAGTGGCCGAAATCTTAGGACCCCCACCCCACCGTCGAGCAGGAACACCAAGCGAGGAACCAAGAAGATGACAATGACCAACGAACAGGCCGAATGGTTTGCCGGCACTTTCGAGAAGCTGGTGGCCAATGTCGGTCAGGCCATCCTGGGCAAATCCGATGTGATAAAGCTGATCCTCACGGCCATGCTCGCCGAAGGCCACGTGCTGCTCGAGGATGCCCCCGGTACCGGCAAGACGATGCTGGCCAGGTCGTTGGCCGCCACGGTGCAGGGATCCAACTCGCGGATCCA
>NZ_JBQSWW010000034.1:0-25409 GCF_052377515.1 Arthrobacter sp. AOP36-C1-22
GCCTTATTCACCGGATACACCATGCGGGCATGCAAAGGCGACGTGCCAGGTTCATCGAGAATGTCGGCCCAGGTCTTCAACATGTCCGTATCGACAGCGAGGATACGTTCAAGGTGGGGGCGCGTGTCCCATTTGCCCTCGTCGTCCTTGAGGCCAGGGACCTCGGTGCCTCCCTCATGCCCGATCGAACGCTCTACCGTCTCCGGGTGATACAGCGACGCTGCCATCAGGAAAGTGGGCGACTCCTGGCTCGCCCCATAAACATGTACCCCGTATACAACTAGGTTGTGGATCTCGAAAAGGTGCATTTCATTGATGAACTGCCAGTGACGGCGAAGTCGGCGATATGTCGCGGCCCGGAGGTGCGTCGCCCGTTTCTCGGTCAAATGTGATTCAGGATGAATCAGCGAAACGATGCCCCCCGGCGAGGAGTTGCTCCAGGTTCGTTCCATGAACGACCGGTAGAGGTCGGGCCTGAGACCAGCAACTATGGGATAGAGGTTCTTAGAGGTGAGGACTTCGCGCGTTGCGACGATAGAGCTGGCCATCGCCGACATGAACCAGGTCTGTTGGGAATCAGCCTTAGCACTTGCTTGCTTTTCGCGCTGAAGCGCCTGGGATTGCTTGTCGTTGAGCTGCCACCAGGGATCGAATTCAGCGTAGATGGCTTTCTCGTCCCAGTCGGGCCTGACCCAGGGCGGATTTCCGACCTGCAAATCGAAGCCACCGCGGCCGAAGACCGAAGCGAATTCGAGTTCCCAGTGGAAGAAGCCCTGTTCGTCGGCAATTCGCCCGCAAACATCCAACCAGGGGTGCTCGGCTCTGAGCTCGTCGATGTCCTTCTTCCCGGAGAGTGGACGGTCGAAGATCTCGAAGTCGTCCAGGTCGTTCCAACCGGCGGTCGACAGTACGCTCGTTTGGCCATGGGATTGCCCGTATTTGCGCGGCCCTTTTTTGGAATCGGCGATCGGCTTGCCGAGAATCCCTTCCGCTGCGTTCAGCCATTGTTCCAAGGACGGCGGCTCAGGGAAATCCTGACCGTCAGGAACGACCGGCCAGAACCAGAGCGCGTTCCACGCGTCCATGACCCGCTTGAGCCGTTGGAACAGACCGTCCGGATCTCCCAGCTTCTTTTCGATTTCTGACCGCGAGACACCGTGCGATTCCTCGACGCTCTCCGGCTTGCCGAAGTAGGCGATGTCCCGCCGGGCCTCCGCCTCCGCGACCTGCAGGCGGCGCAAGGACACCTGCCACAGCGTCTCGACGCGGCGTGAGAGGCGCACCAGACGCTCAACGTCTTTAGCTGCGAGCTTCCTGTTGATCTGCTTGCGCCAGTCCTTCAGTGACTTTTGCGCGTCGGTGGCGAGGTCCTTGACCTCCTTGGCCTGTGCAGCAGCGCCCCAGCCTTCACCGGGCACAAGGAAGTGATGGATCCGCCCGACCGTCGCGGCGTCTTCGGTATCGCGCTCGAGGGCATCGACAAGACCCGTCATTGGGTTCGCCTGCGGTTCCTCGGAGAGGTATTTCTTCGCCAGCACCTGTTCCCGCGAGTAGGTCGCCCGGCGCGCGCCGATCAGGGAGTTGCCGCGCTTGAGCCGCAGACCGAACCACGGGGCCTGCAGGCCGCTGACCATGGTGTCCAGCCATAGGGAAACTTCGGCCAGTTCGACGGCGGTGGCGTTGAGGTCCACGCCGTGGACCTGGTGCAGGGCGATCTGGGCCTTGACCTTCTGAAGCTCGACCGGATATTCATCGGCCGGGATCTGGGTCTCGAGTTCGGTCTGTTTGCGCTTGAGGTACTCTTCGGCCAGCTGACGCACCGCCTCAATGGCGAAGGCTCCCGACCCCAATGCCGGCTCACAGACCGAGAGTTCCAGGATCCCGTCCGCCGGGGTTTCCTCGGTCAACAATTCCGCCAATGCCTGGGAGACCACGAATCGGGTCAGGACCTCGGGGGTGTAGTAGGAGGCAGACTGCTGCCGTTCCCGTCCGGCCAGGCGGAAGACGAAGGAACCACGCTCGTGCAGGATGGGTTTCATTTCACCCGTCAGCGGGTCCGCTGCCCGGACGAAATGCCTAGCCTCGATATCCTTTGACTTCGCGACCGAGACCACCCAAGAGCCTTTTTCGGCATTACCGTCCTTGGCGACCTCGTGCAAGTCCTCCTCGGCGATGAAGCCCGTGTAGGACATCAGGCCCTCATAGACGGCGCCGAGCTGGTTGATGCCCAGGTTGGCGTAGGAGACGAAACCGCGGTCCTGGTTCTTCTTCTCGCCGGTCAGCAGCAGGCGCAACAGCACCTGCTGGAGGGCCTGGTTGCCCAGCTGTGCGTCGTTGATCAGTCCGGTGGCGGAGCGTTCGAACAGATCGGCCTTCAGCGGTTGGAAGTCCAACCCCTGTTCGTCGTCCTGGGCGACACCAGCCGCCGGCGCATTCGTTGCCTGGGCTTGCTGAGTTGGGTGGTCGCCGTTGACCAGCAGGAAAAGCTGGTTCAGGGATTCATACAGATGGGTTCCGTGCTGGGATTCGTGGCCGTTGAGTTCCACGAGGGCGAGCTCACGCAGACGTTCCAGTCCATAGCCGTCGTCGTACTCGGTGGCCCCGACCGGCAGGACACCCATCTCCGGTGATGCCTCGGCATAGAGGAGGAACAGGATTCGGTAGAGGAAGCGCAAAGATTGCTTGGCCAGCACGTTGCCGTCAACGCCCTCGTTTGCCCTTCCGGCGGCCGTGCGCCGTTCCAGGACGTTGTTGGCAATGATTTCAATGGATTCGCGGATGCCATCGCGCAGGTCCTGGGAGACGGAGACGGCGTGCTTGACGGAATCCTCCAGGATCCCGTCCCACCAGATGGTGCCGTCCGCCTGCGGTGCCAGCGAGGTCCGACCAAAGATGGCTAGGAAGCGGTCCACCTCTCCCCCGCGCTTATGGTCCTTACGGTCGGCGACCACCAGCGCATCCGCGGCCAGGTAGCGCCCTTCGGGCCAACGCTCGCGTTCGGTGAGCAGAACGAATCGTCCGGCGGTGACCGCGATGTACTTCGGGGCTGGTTCGCAGAGATACAGCTCGGAAATCAGCTTGGCAATTGGCCAATCAACCTGTTTGCCGTCCTGCTGCACCCCGCCCAGCACCCGTGCCGAGGAGATGACGTCGTCGATGGAGTCGGCCGGGGTGGCTTCGAGCCAGAGCAGGTCGTTCCCGAACTGGTTGTAGCCGCGTTCAACGACCAGGTCGCTACCACCGCGTTCGAAGGTCAGTGAGGCCAGCTCTCCTGGGAACCCGAGGACCGTGCGTAAGCGGGCGTAGACGGTGGCGGCGGCGCCCTGCCTTGCCTCGATGTCCGTGGCGGGTCCTGTCGACTCTCCCGTCCCGGTGTCTTCGCCCAGTTCGGCCAGGGCCACCTGCAGGTCGGCCCGGGCTGCCGAGAAGCGTTTCAGGACGGTGTCATGGCCCTCCTTGGCATCGGCATCCCACTCCTTGCGGAGCTTCAGGACATCGCCCTGGAAGGTTCCCTTGGTGGTGTCGGCAGTGAAATAGTGCTCGCTGATCCATTCTTCGGCCAGCGTGAAGGAGTCAAAGGCGGGCATCAGCGGCCTTCCGTTTCAGGGATGGTGGCGGCGGCCGTGGCCACCGGGGTGTCGCGCGGCACGATGGCCAGAAGAGGCCGGACCACCCGTTGGGCGGGGCGCATGGCCTCGGCGAGTTGGCGCTCCTCGGCGACGCGTTCGCGGCGTTGCCGGACATCGGCTCGTTGGGTCAGCGCATCGGATTCCTGGGACCAGGCGTCGGCGCGCTGCAGCCAGTCCTCCAACCGATCCTCGGCGTCGTTCTCCGCCGCGCCCATGGTCTGGTTCAGGTAGTGCTCCGCGGCGTTGACCGCACCGGGCAGGAGCTCCTGGATTCCGGCCAGGTCCACCGGGCCCGGGTTGGCGGATTTTGCGTTGAGCCCGATCTCTCGCAGGTATGCCCCCACGTCACCGACCGCCGTCGGTAGGGCGAAGTCAGGGGCCTCGACGTCGGGCATCTGCACGGCCATGAAAGCCCGGCTGACCAACTGCCCGCGTCGGTTCATCACGGTTCCCAGGACCAGGAAGGTGGGGTGGTCGACGTCGCCGCGCACCCCCAGCACCTCGTTGCGGGACATGGACGCCAGTGCCCGGTCGCTCGCCCAATCCAGCACGGGGTGCAGGGGACCCAGATAGTGCGCTGCCGGCCACATCATGTCGTCGGAGGAACGTGCGACGGTGAGCTGGTGCTCTCCCGCGGTGAGCGTCGTGGCCAATTTCAGGTTCTCAGTCACACGGCGTTCGGTGAGGTAGTCCTGCGGTAGGACCCCCATGCGTCGACGGAGATCCGCGGTGGGCTTCAGCTCGGCGATGCCGTGTTCGGGGTGGACTTTCCACTCCACCTTTTGTGCCGGATCGGTGAATGCCTCGGTCAGCGCCTCCTCCAGGAACGCCAGATCAGATGAGTAGAGATCCACCCGCTCCTCGAGTTCGACGACCACCTCTGCAGGACGTGACGCCGTAGATTCTGCGTGCTCTTCACTGCCCTGGACGTCGGCGGCAGGATCGTCGGGGGAATCCTCGTCGTTGAAGAGGGACTCGAATTCCGCCCACGGGTTGTCCAATACCGTGCCGGGTTCGGGTATCACGTCCTCGAGGTCGCGTTGCTTGATCAGGGCATCGCGGATGGCGTCTTCCTCTGCCTTGACCGAGCCGGCCCCCATGAGAGAGGCCACGTCGTTGAGGACCTGGTGGGCGGCGTGTTCCTTTTCCATGAGGCGGGCCAGCACGCTGATGTCACCGGAGAAGCGGGAATCATCGGGATCCAGAAGCAACGTGGTGATCTGGGGCGAATGCTTCTGCCCGTAACGGTCGATACGGCCGTTGCGCTGCTCGATGCGGATGAGACTCCACGGGATATCGAAGTGGATCAGGTGATGGCATTCTGCGTGCAGGTTCACCCCTTCCGAGGCAACATCTCCGGTGACCAGGACGCGCAGCTTCGAATTGCCGCGCTTGAACTGATCAACAACGTCTTGCTGTTCGACGTCGGTCAGGCCACCATGCAGGATCGCGATGTTCTCCGGCTTCAGGCCCAAGGATTCGGTGAGCTCTTCGCGCAGGTACTTCAGTGTCGCGACACGTTCGGCGAAGACCACGGCCCGCATGGGCTTGTTCTTGCCCACGCCGATGTCCTTCAGATGGGTCACCAGGGCGCCGAGTTTCGCCGAATCCGCCTCCAGGGCGACCAGCGTCAGCTCCCGGAGACGTTCCAAGGCGGCTGCTTCTCGGGCAGCGGGGGTTGCCGTGCCGTCAATGCCCTTACCAGCACCCCCGACCTTCTTGAGTCGTTCTTGTACCGAATCCAACAGGGCGGCCGGTGAGGAGAGGAAGGCCTTGGCCAACGTCCAGCCGAACAGTGCCGCCGTCGTCCCCGAATAGGGGCTCTTGCCCTCCGGGTAGAGCCACGTGCTCGCCAATTCGTCGGCGATGGCGTTCTCCGCGGGCGAGGCGGGCACGAGGCGATTATCCGGTTCGAGGCGTTCGGCCCAGTCGGCGCCGACTTCCCGGGCCACCTCGGGGCTATGCCGGTGGCGGCGGACGATCAGTTGGCGCACGGCCTGTTCATCGACTGTCCCGTCGGGGCGGACGACGGTGGGGTCCAGCAGGCGCAGCAGTTCGGCGAAGGATTCCTGCCGGCCATTATGCGGGGTGGCGCTGGCTAGGATCAGGGCGTCGGTTTTGGGGGCGAGGATGCGGGCGAGTTCGTTGTTCAGGGTCCCGGTGTTGGTGAGGTTATGGGATTCGTCGATGACCACGGCATCCCAACCGACCTTCTTCAAATGTTCGCGGTACCGCGGGGACTTCAGCGTGTCGATGGAGATGATGGCACGTTTGTAATAGGTGAACGGGTTGCGGGTGGCCGGCAGCTTCTGGCGGACTTTCTGGATGCCTGCCGAATCCAAACGGACGAATGGCAGGGCGAAGCGGCACCACATCTCGTGCTGCATCTGTTCCAAAACGTGGCGTGGTGTGACGATGAGGATGCGCTCGCCCCGTCCCCGGGCGACCAGCTCGGAGAGGATCATGCCGATTTCCAGCGTCTTGCCCAGGCCAACGGCGTCCGCGATCAGGATCCGGGGCCGGATGTTGTGCGGATCAAGGGCCGTGGCGACGGCTATCTGCTGGTACTTCAGTGTGGCCGCCAACATGCGGGTGGAAACACCCAGCCGATTACTGGTGGCCGGCACCGGGGTCTTGCGCAGGGTGGTTTCCAGGAAGAGACGTGCGCGGCGGTAGTGGGGAGTTCCATCGGCGGTGACCCTTGCTTGACGCGGATCGACCACCTCGATCGTGTCGAGGTCCGAGTAGAAGCTGGCGGTGGTGTCGCGGACCAGTTCGCTCAGGCCTTGGACCCTCACCAGGGTGCCTTGGGTGGTCGAGCTGGTCGAGGTGACCAGCCAATCCTCGTCCCGGACCCGGATCACCGAGCCGGGCGCGAGATTGATTTCCGCTGATTCCGCCGGACGCGCAGCGTCTGCCTCGGCATGGCCAACTACCACTGAACAAGCCCCCATGTTTCTTTGATGCGACCGGCAACCATGCCGGTCCTGGCCACTAGGAAAAGCTCCCCGATTGGCTCTTCCCACCCTAAGGGATGATCTCCGACATTTTGGGCAGATCGCGCCCGGTGGGTGCCGCTGCCATCCGCTGCGAAGAGCTGCTTCGTCGTCAGGATGCTGGCCTTTATGAACCTTTCGACCGAGGATGGCCTGAAGGTGTACAGACCATCCAAGGAGATGAACCAACATGAAAATGAAAGACCAAGCCGCGATCATTACCGGGGCCGCGAGCGGCATCGGGCGTGCTACGGCGCGACGGCTGGCTGAAGACGGCGCGAAGATGATCTTGGTCGACTACAACGAGAAAACGCTCCACGAGACGCTGGAACTGGTCAAGGGACAAGGTGCCGAAGCCCATGCCGTCGTCGTAGACGTCTCGGACTCCGGTTCCGTTCACGGCTACGTCCAGACGGCCATTGAGAGCTTCGGCCGAGTCGACCTGTTCCACAATAATGCCGGCATCTTGCAGGTCCCCGGCCCGCTCCACGAGTCCAGCATCGAAGACTTCGACCAGATCGTTGCGGTGAACCTGCGCGGGGCCTTCATGGGCATGAAATACGTCTTGGAGCAGATGATGCTCCAGGGCTCGGGGTCGATCGTGAACACGGCATCACATGCGGCCATCCGTGCCGAACCGACGATGGGGATGTATGCGGCGACCAAACACGCCCTGGCGGGGCTGACGGTGACGGCGGCCAGCGAATACGGCCCGCACGGGCTGCGCATCAACGCGGTGTGTCCCGGAGGAGTGAAGACCGCCATGACAGCAGGCATCCCCGAATCAGCGGATCTCTCGGGCTTCGGGCCCATGCAACGCATGGCCGAGCCGGAGGAAATAGCTGCCACGGTGGCTTTTTTACTCTCGGACGAGGCCTCCTACATCAACGGAGTCCTCCTGCCGGTTGACGGGGGGCTTGCCACCTAGGTCCGCGAGGCCTGGAAGAAACCCGCCCCGGCCGTTACTGGATACGCTGAAACCAAGAAGGCTTCCCCTCCCCGGGGAGCTGCGCGCTTCGGAGTGGATCCCGCGGCGTCTTGACGCGAGTCTGGCGGCACCATGAGCCGGGCGGGGCCAGTGGTTGGCTTGGTGGGAGCCGCCGTTTCCCACCGGCATTTTCCCGGCGTCCTGCGGGCAGAACACTATCGAGGTGGTGTCGCACAGGCGCTCGAGCAGCATGCCGCATCAGGCCCGGTGATGATGGCCTGACTTTTCGTGGATACCGCCATCATGCTCGTCTGGTTACCGCTGCGTGGCTTCCCTCACCCTGGTCACGAACTCGACTCCGATGGCCTTGTAGAACCGTCGCTGCCCTGCTCAACCGGAGCCGGATACGGCACCGGGGCCGCCGTGTCCACTTCGGGTTTGCTCCGCCACGGCCGCTGGCTGTGGAACTCCAGAAGCTGGGCGCCCAGACCAAAGAACACCATCGCCAGCCACACCGCGATGTTCAGCCACGGGATGTGCAACGCGATGATCAGGATCAGACCACCGACCAGCGACTTCACCACCGGGTGCCGATCGCCGCGGAAGAGGAGCCGCCCAATATAGAAGGCGCCATAGACGAACGTCGCAAGCGTGAGCGCGGTCCAGACGATGAAGCCAGCCAGTGCCAAGGGGGCACCGATGACCGTCACGAGAAGGGCTAGCAGTGCTGCAGGGACGGCGATGGATGCCAGGAAGCCGATGAGAAGCGCCTTCCAGGGTGACGGAACGAGGTGGTTGGTGACCCGCTGCAGCCACCGTGGGAAGAGCAGGCCGGAGAACAGGGTCACCAGGCTCAGGGCAATCAGGGCGTAGAGCAACCCGAGGGACCAGGCGAGGAACGAGGCGCCAGGTGAACGGTCCTCGGTTGTTGATTGCGGTGTTTGTATGCGTTTCACTTCGCCGTCGACGGCACCGTCAGCGATTTGCCCTTCGGTGTCACTGTAGTAGGTGGCGCTCCCGCCGACGGATCCGTCGATGCTGAGGCGCTCGACGCTGACCAGCAGGTCTCGGCCGACGTCGCCCTCGATGGTGAGATCGCTGGAGGCCCCCACCAGATCGTTGCCGAGCTTTCCACCGTCGGTGACGGTGATGCTGCCGGCGAAGACGGTTGCGCTGCGCGAGACGTCACCACTGATCTTGACGTTCTGTCCGGCAAGCCGCACGTTGCCGTCAATGGTGCCGGTGACGGTGATCGTCTGCGCCGCCGCGATCACGTCTCCGGTGATTTTGCCGCTGATGGTCACATCCTGCCCGGAAGCATACACATCCCCGTCGACCACACCTGAGACGTCGACCGATAGGTCGTTGTAGAACTGGGGGCCTTCGCTATCGCTCTGCGCCGAAGGATCGGGAGTCGGGGCGGCGACGGCGGCATTCGTCCCTGCGAAGAAGGCCAGCAAGCCAAGCAGTAGGACGGCCCCGATCGACCGATGGATGTATGACAGAACGCTCATTCCGGTACCCCCGGGCTTGGAAGACAGATCTCCAAAGTGAGGTCCATGAGAACGGCTCACGGTGGAAGCATGTCTCTCTAGTAAGGACGGCCCGTCGGGACGAACCTGGCCTGAGCTTATCAAGAGTAGTGATGGGAGGCAACGGTGGGCGCTGGTCTCTTCCCTCCGAGGAACGGCTCGTTGCGGACGGGCACACCCATGCATCATTGGCCCTCATCGTATTAATCCGCATCCACGGCAGTGCCACGTCATGTCGACAGGCACGGAGGAATCGAGGCATTCCCTGGAATGAGCGTTCAGGTTGGAGCAAGGTCTAGTTCTCTTTCGGATCCGGCTTACGGAGCCCGCGAACGAACTCGGCGCGACGCCTGGCTTCGCCGGTAGGCGCCGGCAGGAGATCCATCCGCCCGGTTGCTGGATGTCTACATCACACCCGGCGCGATTCATTTATCTTGGGGTGTTCAGAGAAGGTCAGGCATGACCTGGAATATCAGCCCGAAGTTGACGACGGCAATGAGTAGTGACGTCACTGCCAGGGTGTCTGCGAGAACCCATACCTTGGCACGATGCGTGGAGACACGGCAGCGTGTCATCGGTCCGCGGGCCCAGCTCTGGCACCGTTCTGGCGTTTCCGTCCACGCATTGCACCGGGCCATGAGACTGCCTGCGACGATCAAGGGAATCGCAACGCCGCAGACGGCGACGGTCAGGCCGTCCCGGGTGTTGTTTTCCACGAAAGAGAAGCTCATCAAGACCGCAAAAAATCCCAGCAGGGAAATTCCTTGCGTGGTCCAGATTTCCCTCCAGACTGCCCGCTGTTTGATCCTCCGCGCGGTATCCTCCCGTGCCGGCCGAGGGGCTTTGCTTCCCGTCGACACCGCACTGGGGGTGGCCTGTCCGAGCGTTTTCATCTGCGGGCAGGCTTCCATCGAGGAATGTTCTTCGATGTCGCAGCGTGGGTCGTACCGGCACATGAAAGGTCCTTTCAGGGCAGGCCAACTAGTGGTCAGAATCTCCGATGAACGATTCCACGGATCCGCGCTCCGTTGCGGGTCTGGGCTAGATGGCCGGCTGATACTTTCCGGATTCCCTTGGCAAGACCGAAGATCCCGACCCAAAAGGATTGAGGCCAGGAGAGGTGACCGCGACCCGGTCGAAGGAAAATTCATCTGTCGCGAGACGGCCATATGTGGCCCCACCGGCTCGCCCCGGGCTGGGCCGCGACTGGATATGCTTGAACTCATGAACGAATATCCTCCCCGGGGACCGCAGCTGCACGCAGCTGACCCGGCGGCCCCCACGACTCCTGCCTGGCCCCATCACGAGCCGGCGGAAAACCTGTTCCATCCGACCCGGCTGTCCCCGGTGGAACCGCCACGGCGCTATAGCCCTGGCTTGGTGATCGTGTTGGTGCTCAGCGGTCTCATCCTGCTCGGTGTTGCCCTCTGGTTGGGACTGGTCCTGGGCGCCGGAACCCTCTTCGTCGTGGGCTTGCTGGCCCTGTTTCCGCTCGGCGTCTGTCTGGCGGGCCTCGCCTGGGTGGACCGCTGGGATCCCGAGCCCAAGATGATTCTGATCAGCGCCTTCGTCTGGGGTGCCGGGGTCTCCGTGGTCGGGTCGCTGTTCTTCGGGGCTGCCTTCGAACGAGCCTTTGCCTCACTGGCCGCAGTGGCCGGGCCCGATCTATTCGGTGCGGTGGTGCAGGCCCCGGTGGTCGAGGAGACCATGAAGGGGCTGGGGGTGCTGTTGATCTTCTTCGTCGCTCGGAGGAACTTCGACGGCCCGGTCGACGGAATCGTCTACGGCGGGACGATTGCCGCCGGTTTCGCCTTCACCGAGAACATCCTCTACTTCTCCGACGCCTTTGCCGGGGCCGGGGCAGGAGCCATCCAGGTCTTCGTGCTGCGCGGCCTGTTCTCCCCCTTTGCCCACGTGCTGTTCACCGCGTGGACCGGATTCGCCTTGGGCCTGGCCGTCCAACGCGGGGCCCGACGGTACTGGCCCTTCTACTTCCTGGCCGGGTTGATCCCGGCGATGCTCGGGCACTTCCTCTGGAACGGCGGGGTGGGACTGATCTTCCACGACTTCTGGACCTTCTATGTGCTGCTGCAAGTCCCGTTGTTCATCTGCGCGATCGTTGCGGTGATCCTCCTGCGCCGGGCCGAACGCCGGCTGGTGGCCCAACGGCTGAACGATTATGCGCAGGCCGGCTGGTTCAGCCCGGAGGAGGTCGAAATGTTCGCCACCCGCAGGGGACGCCGCCAAGCCAATGGATGGGCTTCGGCCACCGGACGTCGGAAGGCCATGCGCGGTTTCACCCGGACGGCGATGCGTTTGGCAGCCACCCGGAACCGGATCATTGCCGGCTCCCACCGGCAGAAGGCACAACGCGACGAGGCCCGACTGCTGGCACTCATCCTCGACTACCGGCTGGCGCTGACCGGCAGCCCGCAGGCCCCGGGCGTCGCCTGAGGCGGCACAGACACCAACGGCGGGTGCCACCCCTTTCCCAGGGGTGGCACCCGCCGTCGTACACTGTTTTTTCCGGGAAGAGCCCGGCGCCGGCTAGGCCAGCAGCGTTGGCTTGAGTTGCTGGATGCGTCCGAGCAGGCCGTTGATGAATTCCGGGGAGTCATCGGTGGAGAAGACCTTCGCCGTGGCGACGGCTTCAGCCACCGCCACCGCGTCGGGAACGTCGTCGTTATAGAGCAGTTCCCAAGTCCCCAGCCGCAGCAGGGTGCGATCCACTGCCGGCATCCGTTCCAGTGTCCAGCCCTTGGCATAGGTGCTCAGGATCTCGTCGATCCTCTCCCCCTGGGCCATGACCCCTTCAATCAGCGTCAACGTGTATTCGTTGACCGTGATGTCGGTGGTCTCCCGACGCAGACGCATGGCCTCCAACGGGGAGACGGAACGCTGCTCGGCTTCGAACAGGACGTCCAGCGCCCTCCGCCGGGCTTTGGTGCGGGCACTCACTAGTTGACACGTCCCAGGTACTCGCCGGTGCGGGTGTCGACCTTGACCTTGGTGCCCTGCTCGAGGAAGAGCGGGACGTGGATCTCGTAGCCGGTTTCCACGGTGGCCGGCTTATTGCCGGCCGAGGAGCGGTCCCCTTGCAGGCCCGGCTCGGTGTAGGTGATCTCCAGGGTGACCGAAGGGGGCAGTTCCACGTACAGCACTGAGCCCTCATGCATGGCGATGGTGACCATCTGGGATTCGAGCATGAAGTTCGCTGCGTCCCCGACGACCTTGCCTTCGACGGTGAGCTGGTCGTAGTCGGAGGTGTCCATGAAGACGTAGTCGGCGCCGTCCTGGTACAGGTACTGGTAATCGCGGCGGTCCACGTTCGCGGTCTCGATCTTCAGACCGGCGTTGAAGGTCTTGTCAACGGTCTTGCCGGAGAGCACATTGCGCATCTTGGTGCGGACGAAGGCCCCACCCTTGCCGGGCTTCACATGCTGGAATTCGGTGATCGTCCACAGCTGGCCGTCGATCTTCAGCACGGTGCCGTTCTTGATGTCGTTAGTGGTAGCCACGAATACTCTCTCTGTTGATTCCCGCTCCGCGGTCAGTGCCCGCCCGGTCACGGGCAGGACTGCGGGTCGGGTCGCATTGTCAAAAAACCATAGCCATTCTAACGTACGGGCGAGGCCTTGGCCTGCGCGGCCGCCAGCGACCGCCGCGAGATCTCGATCCTGAACTCCTCGTCCCCGGCCTCCACGCGCAGGTCCAGCGCCAGCTTGAAGCGGGTCACCGCGGCATGGAAATCCCCCACCGTGTAGTAGAGGACCCCCAGCTGCTGCTGCAGTACCGACTCGTGCGGCAGGTCCTTATACTCCTCGATGAGGTTCCGCAGCCGGTTGATGGCCCGTTGCGGGTCGCCGTTGGCGCGGACGACATCGGCGTCGACCACGCGCATCGGGAAGTTCTGTGGCTCCACGAGCCGGGTCTCGGTGACCAGTTCCGCCGCGTCGGCGACATCACCGCGGGCGACGAGGATCATGACCTTCTCCACCGGGTTGGCCGTGGCGTAGGCCTGCCGTGCGGCCTCCTCGTCGACGACCTCGGCGAGCAGGGTTTCGGGGTCGATGGCCAGGCCCGGGATCCCGGTGCGGATCCAGTTCTCTGCGGTACTCATTGGGCGATTTCCTGGTAGGCGGCGAACAACAGGGACGTATCGGGGACCTCGAGCATCCCCGGTTTGGCCAGCCCGTCCAGGACCACGAAACGCAGCAGGTCCCCGCGGGCCTTCTTATCCCGGCGCATCCCGTCGAGCAGGGACTGCCAGCGGTCGCGGCGGTAGGACACCGGCAGGCCCAGGGACTCGAGGATGTTCCGGTGCCGGTCCGCCAGCTCGTCGCTGATCCGGCCCATCGAACGGGCCAGTTCGGCGGCGAAGACCAGGCCGATGGACACCGCTGCCCCGTGGCGCATCTGGTAGCGCTCGGCCAATTCGATGGAGTGGGCCAGGGTGTGTCCGTAGTTCAGGAACTCGCGCTGGCCTGCTTCGCGCAGGTCGCTGGACACGATCCGTGCCTTCACGGCGATGGTCCGTTCGATGATCTCGCGTAGCTGCTCGGTTCCGGCGGTGGAGGCGGCCTTCGGATCGGCCTCGATGATCTCCAGGATGCGCGGATCGGCGATGAAACCGCATTTAACCGCCTCGGCCAGTCCGGTGATCAGCTCGTTCGGCGGCAGGGTGGCCAGGGCATCCAGATCGACCAGGACCCCCGCCGGCGGGTGGAAGGAGCCCACGAGGTTCTTGCCCTCGGCCGTGTTGATGCCGGTCTTGCCACCGACCGCGGCGTCGACCATGCCCAACAGCGAGGTCGGGACGTGGATGACCTTGAGCCCGCGGAGCCAGGTGGCGGCGACGAATCCGGCCAGATCGCTCACCGCTCCACCACCGACCGAGACGATGGCATCGGAGCGGGTGTAGTCGTTCTGGCCCAGGACCTTCCAGCAGAAGGACGCGACCTCGATGTGCTTGCCCTCTTCGGCGTCCGGGATCTCTGCGGTCATCGCCGTGAGACCGGCGGCCTCCAGATCGGATTTGACGGTGTCACCGGTGGTGCGCAGGGCCCGCGGGTGGATGATCAGGACTTTGCGGACCCGCTCCCCCAGCAGACCCGGCAGTTCCCCGAGCAATTGCTCTCCCACGACGACGTCGTAGTTGTCCTCAGGGGCCGTACCCGTCACGCTGATGCGGGTCGAAGCGCTGCTCATGTGGTGATGCCTCCAGATGTTGATGCATGACGCCGGTAGGCGCCCTCGATGTCTTCTGCCAACCGCGCGACGGATCCCGTGCGCGCGTCGATGGTCAGGCTGGCGCAAGCACGATACAGGGACTCGCGCTCCGCAAGGATATCGGCCCAGCGCCGGATCGGGTCCCCGTCGAGCAGGGGCCGACCCGAATCGGCCTCGATCCGCGGGCGGACCGTGGCCAGATCGGTGTGCAGGTAGACCGTGAAGGAGCCGGCCAACAGGTCGCGGTTCCCCGGGTCCAGGACCACGCCGCCGCCGGTGGCGATCACGGACGGTTCCTCCCGTGAGGCCGCCCGGGCCAGGGTGGTGCTCTCCACGGTGCGGAAGGCCGCCTCTCCCCTCTTGGCGAAGAGTCCCGCGATGCTGCCATGCCCGGCGGTGATCTCCTCGTCGGTGTCCACGAAGCGGTATCCCAACCGGTCGGCCAGGGCCCGGCCCACGACCGATTTACCGCTGGCCATGGGCCCGATCAGGAAGATGTCCTGCACCATCAGTGGCGGACCGATCCCAGGGAATCGGGGATGGAATCCAGGTAGGAATCCAGGTTCCGGCGGGTTTCGGTCAACGAGTCGCCCCCGAACTTCTCCAACACCGCCTGGGCCAGTACCAGGGCGACCATGGCTTCGGCGACGACCCCGGCCGCCGGGACGGCACAGACATCGGAACGCTGGTGGTGGGCGGTGGTCTCCTCGCCGGTGGCCGTGTCGATGGTGCGCAGGGCCCGGGGCACGGTGGCGATGGGCTTCATGGCGGCCCTGACGCGCAGCGGATCCCCGATGCTCATGCCGCCTTCGATGCCTCCGGCGCGGTTGGAGGAGCGGCCGATGGTGCCGTCCTCCTCACGGACGATCTCGTCGTGGGCTGCCGAGCCGCGGCGGGCGGCGGTGAGGAAGCCATCTCCGACCTCGACCCCCTTGATGGCCTGGATGCCCATCAGGGCGGCGGCCAGGCGGCCGTCGAGGCGACGGTCCCAATGGACGTAGGAGCCCAGACCGGGAGGCAGGTTGTAGGCGATGACCTCCACGATGCCGCCGAGGGTCTCGCCGTCCTTATGGGCTCCATCGACCTCGGAAACCATGGCGTCTGAGGTATCCCGATCGAAGCAGCGCAACGGGTCGGCGTCCAGGGCGACGACGTCCTCGGGAAGGGGCAGGGCGGCGGTTTCGGGAACCGAGACGCTGCCCACGGCCACGGTGTGGCTGATCAGTTCGATGCCCAGTCCGGCCAGCAGGCGTGATGCTGCGGTTCCCAAGGCGACCCGGGCCGCGGTTTCGCGGGCGCTGGCGCGCTCGAGCACGGGGCGGGCGTCATCGAAGTCGTATTTCTGCATGCCGGTGAAGTCGGCATGTCCCGGACGTGGCCGGGTCAAGGGCGCATTACGCGCCAGGGAGGCCAATTCGGCGTCGTCCACCGGGTCGGCGTTCATCACCTTTTCCCATTTGGGCCATTCGGTGTTCGCGACCTCGATGGCCACCGGCCCACCCTGGGTGAGTCCATGGCGGACCCCACCGACGAAACTGACCTGGTCCTTCTCGAACTTCATCCGGGCGCCGCGCCCGTAGCCGAGCCGGCGCCGGGCCAGGGCATCCTGGACGTCGGTCGTGGTCAGGGGCACACCGGCAGGCAGGCCCTCCAGGATTCCTACGAGTGCGGGTCCGTGTGATTCGCCCGCCGTCAACCATCGCAACATGATCTCCATCCTGCCATGCCCATGGCTCAGTTCCGGGGGTGGGGCAGCCCCACTGCGTCACACATCACATTTGTGACTTGGCCCCAGTCGGCTTCGGTGACCCCGCTGAACATCTTCACCTGTTCAACCGCTTGGTGCAGGAGCATGGACAGTCCCCCGATCACGGTCCCGCCGGCGGCTTCCCAGGCCGAGGCCAGGGCACTGGGCCAGGGGTCGTACGCCACGTCGAGCAGCGCGGTCCCCGGGCGCAGGGTGGGCAGGTCCAGATCCTGGATCAGCCCGTCCGCGGCATGCGGGGGCAAGGTGGAGACCACCGCGTCGTAGCCTTCCAACCGCCGGGCCGCCGTCGCCACGTCAATGGCCTCGGCGGTACAACCCAGTGTCGTGGCCAGTTCGAGGACTCCTGCGGCCCGGGACCCGTCACGGACGACGTAGTCCACGCTCTGCGCGCCCATGCTCCGCAGGGCTTCGGTGGCCGCGCTCGCGGTGCCTCCCGCCCCGAGGACGGCCACGGCCCCCACCCGGTAGGCGCCGGCGTCGCCCAGGGCGCGGACGATCCCGTCGACGTCGGTGTTCTCCCCGCGCAGGTGGACCCGTCCCTCGGCCCGGCCGACCACGATGGTGTTCAGCACCCCCAGCCGCTGGACGCGTTCGGAGATGCTGTCCATCAAGGGCACCATGGCCTGTTTCAGGGGCATGGTCACCGAGGCACCCGTCCATCCGGGTTCCGTGCGCATCCTGGCGGTCAGTTCCCGGGCCTGCCCTGTGCCGGCCTCCACCCGTTGGTAGTCGATCGGGACCCGGAGTCGGGCGTAGGCGGCCTGGTGCAGGGACGGGGACTTCGAATGGGCGATCGGCTGTCCGAAGACCGCGGCCCGGGCTGGGTGGCTCACTTGCAGATGTCCTCGTTGTCGGAGCACCAGTCCCTGAACTCCTGCTGGTAGACCTTGTGCTGCTCATAGGTCTTGGCGAACTTCGTTTCACCGGTCTCGGTATTGACGGTCACCCAGTAGTAGTAGTCGTTCTTCTCGGGGTGGATGGCCGCGTCGATGGCCTTGTCGCCGGGCGAACCGATGGGCGTGGGGGGAAGGCCCCGGTGCTGGTACGAGTTGTACTTATTGCTCTTGTCCGCCTTCTCCTCCTTGCTCAGCTGCAGGGTGTAGCGGTCCAGGCCGTAGATGACGCTGGAGTCGACCTGCAGGAGCCCGTCGGTCTCCTTGTTGTCAGGCTTCAGCCGGTTGTCCAGTGCCCCGGAGACGATCTTGTAGTCCTTCGGGCTGGCCTCGGCCTGCAGGATGCTGGCGATCTTCAGGGCGCGGTACTGCTTGGCCGGATCCGTGACGCCCTGGCTGGTGAGCTCCTTGGTGGTGGCATCGACCATCTCCTGGAGCATGTCCTCGGCGGTGGCATCGAGCGGGAACCGGTATTCGCCCGGATGCAGGTACCCTTCGAGGTTCTTCACCGGCTTCTTGAGCCCGAACTTCTCGGGCTGGTCATTGAGGTCCTCGAGGTCACCGAGGGAAACACCGGTGTCCTCGGAGATCTTCTCGAACACCGCCTTGGTCCTGACGTTCTGCTTCACCGCCACATAGCTGACCTTGTCCGCGGCCTCGCCGATCAGGATGTCCGCGGCGTCCTGGGCTGCCATCTTGTATTTGAGCTGGTACTCCCCCGGATGGATTTCCTTGTTCTCGGCATCCGAGTCCTGGACGGCCTCGAGGAAGATCTTGCGGTCGGACACGATGTCCTTCTCGGTCAGGTGTCCGCCGATGACCGAGGGACCCCAGCCGGGTTCGACGGTGAAGGTCACTTCGCCTTCCCCGGGGCCCGGGTAGTCCTCGGTGGTCCACATGCCCAGGATGTTCTGGAGCAGCAGCACGGTGATGGCCAGGATGATGGCGAAGATGCCGATCACGATGGCCATGATCACGTTCCGACGCTTTCGGCGTCGCTTGCGGACCCCCGGGGTCGATTGGCTTCCGTTGAGCAGGGATTCGGTGGGGCTCTCCTCCTCGGCCTCCGGCTCGGGGTCGGCGAGCAGGAGATCCTCGGCCGCGGGCGCCTCGGAGGGGGCCTGGGCCGCGAGGGGTCCGGGGGTGTGTTCGGTGCCCACGTCGTCGGAATCAACCGGCGGGTGCGCCTGGAGCAACTCGGCCTGATGGTGATCACGCACCGGAAGGTCCTCGGGCGCCGGGTCCTCGACGGGTCCGCCGTCCTCCGTCACGGGGTCAGGAGTTCCGCCATCCCCGGTGTCGGCCGTCATTGCCGCGGGTGCGGTGGGTTCGGTATCCACGGGTTCGGGTTCGGTCGGGTCGGGATCGGCTGGTGCGGCGGCGTGCTGGGCCGCCGCCGGATGGGCCGGCTCCTCCCCGGGTGCGTGTTCATCCCAGGGGGCGGTCGGTGCCGCGCGGCGACGGCCCGAACGTAGACGACGGAACGGCGCGGGCGCCTCGGGCACCCCGGTGCCGTCGGCGCGCTCCTGAGGACCCCCGGGTTCGACGCCGGGGCCCTCGGATTGCTGCTCGTTCATCCTCTGATGTCCTTCACTGAAGATCGGTGCTGGCGGAACGCCCTCCGGAAATGACGGAGTCCCCCACATCGCGCTGTAGTGATTTTTGCATATCCAGCGCTTGTTGCAGAATATCCGCTGCGGCGACCTGGTCCACCACTTGACGATGTTTCCTTCCGTCGAGCCCGGAATCATGCAGGGCCCGATGCGCCGAAACCGTGGTCAGACGCTCGTCGATCAGCCGCACAGACACCCCGGGAGCCTGCTCCTGGAGCCCTTCGGCCAGGAGCGAGGCGTAGTCGCGGGCCATCTGTGTCGAGCCTGTTTCATGACCGCGGAGGGACCGGGGCAACCCCACGAACACCTGGACTGCTGCGTGTTCGACCACGAGCTTCGCCAGGACGCGCAGATCGCTGTTCTTCTTCAGATCCCGTTTCAAGGTCTTCAGCGGTGTGGCCAGCACCCCGTCGGGGTCGCAGAGGGCCACCCCGACGCGTGCCATGCCCACGTCGACCCCAAATTTCACTCCGCGCGGAGGGCCCGGCGCGTCGGAGCCGCTCAGGATCGTTCCGCGATCTGGCGCAGGACCGCGGCCAGCGCATCGCCGGTCCGGGCGGGATCGGAGCCGCCGCCCTGGGCGACGTCGTCCTTCCCGCCGCCGCCGCCGCCGAGGATGCCGGCGGCTGTGCGCACCAGGGCCCCGGCCTTGACGCCGAGCCCGCGGGCGGCCTCATTGGTGGCCACCAGGACCAAAGGCCGTGAGTTGGCGACGCCGGTCAACGCCACGGCGGCCGGTTCGGAGCCCAACCGGTTGCGCAGGTCCAGGGCCAAGGCGCGCAGGTCATCCGCCGAGGCGACCGCCCCGGCATCGTGGGCCAGGACCCTCACCCCGGCCACCTCGCGGGCCTGGGAGAGCAGTGCGCCGGCCTGTGCGGAGCGCTGCTCGGCCCGCAACTTCTCGATTTCCTTCTCGGCGGCCTTCAACCGGGACAAGGTTGCATGGATGCGGTCGGTCAATTCCATCGACGGGACACGGAACAAATCGGTCAGTTCGTTGACCAGTGCCCGTTCCGCGGCTCCGTGGCGGAAGGCCTCCATCCCCACGAGTGCCTCGACCCGTCGGTTGCCCGAGCCCACCGACTGCTCCCCCAGCAGGGTCAGGCTGCCGATCTGGGAGGTGTTGGCCACATGGGTGCCACCACACAGTTCGCGCGACCAGGCCCCATCGATCTCCACGACGCGCACGGTGTTCCCGTACTTCTCGCCGAAGAGGCTCATGGCGCCCATGTCCTTGGCCTCATCCAAGCCCATGACGTTGGTCTGGACCTCGTAGCTGTTGCGGATGGCCAGGTTGGCGACTTCCTCGACCTCGGAGCGGGCGGCCTGCGACAAGGCCTCGGTCCAGCTGAAGTCGAAGCGCAGGTAGCCGGCCTTGTTGAACGAACCGGACTGGCTCGCCTCGGGACCGAGGATCTGGTGCAGGGCGGCATGGACCAGGTGGGTGGCCGAGTGGGCCTGTTCGCCGGACCGGCGGCGCTGTGCGTCGACTTCGGCGGTGACCAGGGCATCGGAGGGCAGTTCGCCTTCGCGTACGACGGCACGGTGCACCGACAGTCCGCGCACCGGGGACTGGACGTCCAGGACCTCCACGACGAAGCCGTCTCCGGTGATCAGTCCCACGTCGGCGGCCTGGCCGCCGGCTTCGGCATAGAACGGGGTCTCGTCCAGGACCAGTTCGATCTCCTGGCCCTGCTCGGCGTAGCGGACCAGTTCCCCGTCGCGGACGATGCCGCGCACCGAGGACCCGGTGGTCAATTCGTCGTAGCCGGTGAAGACGGTGTCCCCGGCGCCATGGAGTCCGCTGAAGACGGTCAGGTCCGCGTGTCCGGCCTTCTTGGCCTTCGCGTCCTTCTGCGCCCGCTGGCGCTGTTCGCTCATCAGGGCGCGGAAGGCCCCTTCGTCGACGGCCAGACCTGCTTCCGAGGCCATCTCCAAGGTCAGGTCGATGGGGAAGCCATAGGTGTCGTGTAGGGCGAAGGCCTCTTCCCCGGACAGGGAGGTCCCGGCGGCCTTGGACGCGGTGACTGCATGTTCCAGTCGCGCGGTGCCGCTGGCGATGGTGCGCAGGAAGGCCCGCTCCTCGGCATAGGCGATCCGTGAGATGCGGGCGAAGTCGGTTTCGACCTGCGGGTAGACGCCCTTCATGGTGTCCCGGGAGACCGGAAGCAGTTCGGGCAGGACCGGATCCTCGACCCCGAGCAGCCGCATGGCACGGACCGCACGGCGGATCAGGCGACGCAGGACGTAGCCGCGTCCTTCGTTGGAGGGGCTCACCCCGTCGCTGATGAGCATGAGCGAGGACCGGATGTGGTCCCCGACCACGCGCAGGCGCACGTCGTCGGTATGACGGGGGTCCTCCGGGTCCTCGGTGGAGGAGTATTCACGTCCGGCCAGCTCGGCGGCCCGATCCAGGACCGGACGGACCTGGTCGGTCTCATACATGTTCTCGACGCCCTGCAGGATCATGGCCAGACGTTCCAGACCCAGACCCGTGTCGATGTTCTTCTGCGGCAGTTCTCCGGCCACATCGAAATCGGTCTTCGAACGCACCGCGGAGAGCTGGTACTGCATGAACACCAGGTTCCAGATCTCCACGAACCGGGTTTCGTCCACCGCCGGGCCGCCGTCGAGCCCGTAGGCGGGGCCCCGGTCGTAGTAGATCTCGGAGCAGGGTCCACCGGGGCCGGGCTGGCCGGTGGTCCAGTAGTTGTCTTCCTTGCCGGTGCCCACGATGCGTTCGTCGGGAACGCCCATCTGGTCGCGCCAGATCGCGCGGGCTTCGTCGTCGCGCTCCTCGCCATCCTCGTAGACGGTGACCCAGAGGCGTTCGGGGTCCAGCCCGAAACAGCCGTCATCGACCGAACCGGTCAGCAGCTCCCAGGCGTAGGAGATGGCTTCGGCCTTGAAGTAGTCCCCGAAGGAGAAGTTCCCGCACATCTGGAAGAACGTGCCGTGGCGGGCGGTCTGGCCGACTTCTTCGATGTCCCCGGTGCGCAGGCATTTCTGGATGCTCACGGCACGCGGGTAGGGGGCCTCCTCCTGGGCGGTGAGGTAGGGAATGAAGGGGACCATGCCGGCGACGGTGAACAGCAAGGAGGGATCGTTGGAGATCAACGAGGCGCTGGGCACGACGGTGTGGCCCTTGGCTGCGAAGAATTCAACCCAACGGTTGGCGATTTCCTGCGATTTCATGAGTGCTGGCGATCCCTTCATGGAACGGTACTGCGGGGTGTGGTGGAGCCTGGTGTCAGCGGCGGTGCGTGGGGGCGTCGGCCTGCGGGTCGTCCAGTCCCAGGGCGGTCCGCAATTCGGCCTCGCGGCCGTGCATCCCGTCACGGAATGCTTCGGCGGACGTGGTCATCGCATCGGCCAGTCGTCCGACGGAACGGTTCAGTCCCTCGCGGCCCAACCCCTGTTTGACGGTGGCGACCTTACGGGCCGCCAGCACGCCGACGCCGACACCGATCCCGACCCAAAAGAGCTTCTTGATCATGCTGGCCTCCTAGCGGCTGCGGCGGCCGGTGCCGCCGGTGGGTGCATTGATGGCGCTACGGACGCCGTGGGTGAAAGCCGCGACCTTGATCAGCGGTCCGCCGAGCACGGAGGCGGCCAAGGACGAGAGCGCGGTGACATTGGCCGAGGCGTCGGAGACGTTGTTGGTGATGCCATCGACCTTCTGCAGTTGTGCGTTCGTGGAGGAGACCGTCGTGGTGACTTCCTCCAGTAGGGGGCTGGTCCCGTCCGAGAGCTCACGCACGGCCAGACGCAGTTCATCAAAGACCCTTCCGAGCTTGATCACGGGAACGGCCAACAGTGCCACCAGAATGGCGAAGACCCCTGCGGCGATGAGGCCGGCAATATCGGACCCGGTCATATGGAACTGCTCCTCCTGCTAGGTGCTAATCAACAAAGGACAACATTACCTTTTTCCGCCAGCGGTGGCGCAGTCGGCCCACCGGGCGCCGTGTTTTCCGTAAGAACCCGACGATCCTCGCCTCCGGGAGGGCCCACCCGAGCACGATCCGCCAGCCCCTGGGCCATTCATTCCCCCTGCGGCGGAGTGAGGAGGGTGAGCTCGTTGCCTTCGGGATCGGCAAAGGTGCGCCGGAGCCCGTTCTGTCCCGTCAGGGCCCGTCCCCCTGCTTCCAGTACCGCTTCGGTCTTCAGGCGGGCCGTCTCGGTGGAGACCTGCAGTTCGATATGCAACCGGTTGCGTGCCCGGCGCCGGTCCTCGTCCACCGGATCCATCTGCTGGAAGAAGAGGACCGGGTTGAGGCGGCGAGGATCAACGATGTCGGTCACCGAGGGGCGGGGATCCTGCGCATAGCCCAGCACCGAGGCCCAGAAGCCCCGGACGGCGTCCACGTCGATCGCGTCCACGCCGAATTGGACGAAGCGGGTACGCCCCCTCTCGGCCGTGAGTCCCAGGCCCCGGGCCGCCGCCTGGATCCGGCCGGCCAGGGCCACGAATGAGGAGCCATCGGAGCGTTCGGCGTCGTCCCACTGGTCTTTGCCGCTGTCGATCGTGACTCGCCCGGGACGCAGATCCACCAGAAGCGGGATCTTCGCCTCGTCGGCCAGCTCGGCCACCGCGGTGGCCAGGGATACGGCCACGGTGCCGGAGGCGGCCGGGTAGGAAGCGGTCGCCCCGAACGCGACGCTCCAATCGCTGGTGTCCGGTTCCGGTGAAAGCACGCCGCCCGGAACGAGGTCGACCTCGTTTCCATCGATGTCGGCCAGGGTGAGCCCGTTGGCTCCGAAAGGCTCCTGGCCGAGGGTGGAACGGACTGCCTCCACCTGGCCTGGTGGTCTGACGACGTCGACATGGATCCTGCCGCGGAGGTCGTTGTGCGCCGATGGACTGGCCCATGAGATGGCCGGGTCGCGCCCGGTGGGATCCTCCAGCCGGGCGGCGCCGTCGTGTTCGTACCCAAGCACCGTCTGCCAGAAGGTCCCCTGCGAGGAGGAGTCGGAGGCGTCGATCGCCAGCTGCATCACCTGCACAGTGTCCGGATCGGAAGCCATCCCCAGTTCTCGGGCGGCCGTGGAGATCGCCCGGGCCCGGGCCGCTTCCTCGTCACTGAACCGCCCCGGGGCGCCCGGGTCGAAGTGGATCCGCAGGCCGCTGGACCGTAGATCGATATCGGGCAGGGTCCCGCCCTGGAATACCTCGGCGATGCGACCTGCCAGAAGAGCGCTCCCGGCCAGCGAAGGGGCGTTGAACCACGCGCAGGCTCCGTCGCCGAGGAAACTCCAGTCCCCGGGCCCTGCATCGTTTGCGAACCCCGTGTAGTGGGGTGGCTGCATCATGAGGACACCTTCCATCAGTGGGCTCGCACCGCGACGGTGCTGCTCCCCGCTGGAGGGACATTCGTGGCCCCCGGGAAGGCGCCCGGTTTTCGTGCCGAGTCTAGAAGCCAGGATGGTCCCTGCCTAGGTCGGTTCGCCATCCCGGTCTTCGCCGAAGGTCCACTGGCCGTTGTCATCCCCAAGGAAAAAACATGGAGCCCATGACCAGCAGGTCATGGGCTCCATGGGTGACGCGCAGTACGCGTCGGGAATCAGCGGTGGCTGGTTCCTAGCGTGCGTAGTACTCGACGACGAGGTTCTCTTCGCAGGTCACGGGGACCTCCGAGCGCTTCGGGCGGCGCACGAGGCGGGCCTGAAGTGCTTCCATCTTGACGTCCAGGTAGGCCGGTGCGGCCGGCAGGACGTCGCGGTGCGCGCCGGTGGCGGCAATCTGGAACGGAACCATGGTCTCGGACCGCTCGTGGACGGCGACCAGCTGGCCTTCGCCTACGCGGTACGACGGACGGTCAACGCGCTGTCCATCAACCACGATGTGGCGGTGAACGACGAGCTGGCGGGCCTGGGCGATGGTGCGGGCGATGCCCGAACGCAGAACCAGGGCGTCCAGACGCATCTCGAGGAACTCCACCAGGTTTTCACCGGTGTCGCCAGCTGAGCGCTTGGCATCCTCGAAGTAGCGGGCCATCTGTGCTTCACGGATGCCGTACTGGGCGCGCAAACGCTGCTTTTCACGCAGACGCACTGCGTAGTCGGAATCCTGCTTCTTGCGGGCGCGTCCATGCTGGCCGGGGCCATAGGGACGACGCTCCATGTACTTCTCTGCCTTGGGGGTCAAGGCAAGGCCGAGGGAACGCGACAGGCGAACCTTACGGCGGGCACGGGTGTGATTAGCCACTGGTGTCCTTCTTCTTTTTATCGGCGACTGTGTGTCACTGGCCTCCCTGGCGGAGAGTTAAGGGAAGTCGCTCCCTTGGTACTACAACTCGATCTCCATCCGGGGCACCGGGGTGCCGCCTGAAAGGTCATGCGGATGTGATCGGCTTGCCAGCCAAGGAACCATCCTAACACCACCGATGGCCCGGTCCCGTGTACGGGTCCCGGGCCGGTCGTGGATCAGTTACCTTCGCTCCTCCCGGTCCTTCTGGTCCGCCGGGCCGAACACCGAGGCTGCCATGGCCGTGGGCGTCACCCGGGCCGAAAGTTCCGGATGGTGCAGATCCAGGGCAGGACGTTCGGAGCGGATCCGCGGCATCGAGTGGAAGTTGTGCCGCGGCGGCGGGCAGGAGGTCGCCCATTCCAGCGAAGCACCGAAGCCCCATGGATCATCGACCTCGACCCGTTTGGCCGACCGGGCGGTGATCCAGACGTTCCAGAAGAACGGGATCATCGACAGGCCCAGAACCATGGAGAAGACGGTGGAGAACTGGTTCATGGTGGTGAAGCCGTCTTCGGGCAGGTAATCCGCATACCGGCGCGGCATGCCGATCACGCCGAGCCAGTGCTGGATG